>NZ_DASVYD010000076.1:0-11297 GCF_036392335.1 Vitreimonas sp. | reverse complement strand
TCGTGCTCGCCCCCTCAGTCATCGCGCTCCGCGCGCTGACAGCTCCCCCGTAAACGGGGGAGCATTTTTTTTTGCGCGTCTAATAACCGCCGGCCGTGCCGTCTTTGCGCATTTCGGTGGCGGCTTCGTACACGCCGTTGGGATTGCGCATGATGGCTTGGTAGCCGCCGAAGGAGCCGTCGGCGGGACGGATGCGGTGGCCGCGGCGTTCGAGCTCGGCGCGGACGTCGGGCGGCACGCCGTTTTCCATGGCGACGAAGCCGACCCCATCGGGCTGATCGCCAGTGGGTTCGGCGCCGCCATAGAAGCGATAGCGCGCAGCGTCGCCGGCGGCTTGGAGATCCATATCGTAATCGATCAGGTTGACGATGATCTGGACGTGGCCTTGCGGCTGCATGTCGCCGCCCATCACGCCGAAGGCGAGCCAGGGCTGGCCGTTGCGCAAGGCGAAGGCGGGGATGATGGTTTGGAACGGGCGACGGCCGGGCGCGTACAGGTTGGGATGGCCGCTTTGCAGCGCGAAGAGTTCGGCGCGGTCTTGCAGCATGAAGCCGAGCCCGTCCGGGACGAGCCCAGAGCCCATGCCGCGATAATTGGATTGGATCAGCGACACCATCATGCCGTCGCGGTCGGCGGTAGTGAGATAGGTGGTGTCGCCATCGATGCGCAGCTCCGCGTGTGGCGGCGGCGGCATGGCGCGATCGTTGGAGATCATAGCGCGGCGTTGGGCGGTATATTCGTCGGTCAGCAGGCGGCTTACATCGAAGCCGGTGAAGGCGGGGTCGCCGTAGAATTGCGCGCGATCGGCGAAGGCGAGGCGCGTGGCTTCGATCTGTGTGTGCAGCGAGTCCGGCGAGAGGAAGCCCATCTCGCGCAGATTGAAGCCTTCGAGGATGCGCAGGGTTTGTAGGGCGACGACGCCTTGGCTGTTTGGCGGGAGTTCGCAGACTTCAACGCTGCGATAGGGCGCGCAGACTGGGTCGACCCATTCGCCCTCGTGGCGGGCGAGGTCGTCATAGCGCAGCCAGCCGCCAATCCGGCGCATGTAACTATCGATCGTGCGCGCGATGGGGCCGCGATAATACGCGTCGCGGCCATCGCGCGCGAGCAGCTCCAGGGTGTTGGCGAGATCGGGATTGCGAAATATGCCGTGACCATCCGGCATTTGCCGGTGCGGTTCGCAATTGTCCTGGCAGAAGTAAAGGTTGCGTGCGTTGTTGTACTCTTGCAGGCGGCCTGCCTCGAACTCTGACGCCAAGCGCCGCTGATTGTTCGCCCAATACATCGCGATCGTTTGCGGGATGGGCGCGCCTTCGCGGGCGTAGCGGATCGTGGGTGCGAGCAAATCCGCCATCGGCGTGCGGCCGAAGCGTTCGTGGAGCGCGAACCAGCCATCGACCGTGCCGGGCACGCTGACGCTGGCCGCGCCGAAGCTTGGCACCGCGTTTGGATTGCCGCGTCGGCGCGCTTCGCGTCGCATTTCGGCCAGCGACATGCCGCGCGGCGTGCGGCCGGAACCGTTGTAGCCATAAAGGCGCTGTGTGCGCGGATCCCAGACGATGACGAAAATGTCGCCGCCGATGCCGTTGCCGGTGGGTTCGACCAGGCCGAGCATGGCGTTGGCGGCAATGGCGGCGTCGATTGCCGTGCCGCCCGCGCGCAGCACGTCGATGGCGGTTTGCGTAGCGAGCGGATGCGCGGTGGCGGCGGCGCCGTGTGGCGCGATGACGGGTGAGCGGGTGGCGAAGGGCTGGCCAGAGACGCGTTCGCCGCGCCCAAAATTCGGATCGCGCGGGACCTCTTGTGCGGTGGCGCTCGCGGCCAGCGTGACCCCCAAAGCCGCCACGGCGAGCGTGCGCATCAGGCCCATGATCTTCTCCCTCAAACCGAGCGCACTCAATCAGCTGCGCGCCGCGTCAGCAAGTGTGGCGCGATGGGCGGCCTTGCTGGCGCCGAAATGGGCGGGCTAAATCGCGTCGCTATGCGCAAGGACATGTCCAAAGTCATCGTGGAACGGCCGCGCGTCGGGCGGGCTGCCGCTGGATTGCGGGCAGGCCGCACGCGCGTCGTCGAGGATGATGACGGCGAACCGATCCGCGCGACACGCGGCGGGCGTGCGCCCAAGCGCGATAAGCCGATCAAGACCAAGGGGCTCAATGAAACGCTCAATCCGTTGCGCCGCTATCTGCAGAGCCAGGTCGAGCGGCCGTGGAACAAGGTCTATTCCGAGATCAGCGAGAATCTGAAGCCGACTTCAACGGTGCAACAGCACGTCCGCGATCACATCGAGGATTTCGTCGCGATCAAGACGCGCACGCGCGCCGGCGAAGTGATGGCGACGGGGCGCTGGGGTGGCGAGCGAGCATTGGCGGAGGATCATCGCCGCTTCTACGTGCATCCACGTACGGGATTGTTACGTGAAAATCCGCACTATCGCTCTTGGTCGAAGCGCCATCGCGAGAAGCTGGAAGCCGCTGCACGGGATCGCCTCTCTCGTATGCGCGAAATTGACGGCAAGACGCAGTTGCACAAGCTCAAGGACGACATCTGGTGGGAAGTGAAACTGGGACGCTTGGGCGACGGATCCCAGCCGGATGTTGTGCTGGCTGCGGGGCTTTCGAACTTGGCGCCGGAAATCCTCTATGCGCGCCATGGCGTCCGCGCGATCGCCAAGCGAATGCTGAACAAGGGCGAGAAGAAGAAGTATGGGCTTTGATCTCGCGCAGCGCTGATGTCAGCGCGGCAGCAGATCGTCGAGCGCTTTGGCAATCGCCTCCATGCCGGCGTAGCGGATATGATAGGCCACACCGTCGAGCGGCTCAGGATTGCGTGCGCCATTCATCCAGGGTTCGGCGGCGCAGGCGTCGCGGCCTTCCGAAATGCGTGAAGCCGGGAGCAGATAGGCGCCATTGCGGGCAGCGACCTGCGCGGTGATCTCTTCAAGGCGGCGTGCGATGTCGCGTGCGACATTGGCCTGCGCTTCGGTGATCGGTATGGCGGCGCACACGCCTTCGGGCGGCAACACTTTCGGGTAGTCGACGAAGACGATGTGCGCCTCGGGCGCGCGGCTGCGAATGGCGGCCACGATCTGATCCATGCGCGCAGCGACGTCGGCATATTGGGTTTCGCTGGGGGTCGGAATGTCGGGGCAGGGCTGCTGGGCGCACGAGGCGCGGAAGAGGCCAGCGATATACCCCAGATCGTTGCCGCCGATGGTGATGGTGACGAGGCGTGTGCCGGCATCCACTGCGTCCAGTTGTGGCGGCAGCTCGTTCCAGGGGCCGAGCAGATTGTGCGTGGTGGCGCCGCCGCAGCTCACGTCGATCAGCAGCAATTGGCGCAGACGCGAGAATTGGTGCGGGTAATTGTCGTTCGAGCGGCCGCAGCGTTGGGGCGCGCTTTCGACTTGCGTGGTGATTCCTGGGCCGGCGGCGAAGGAGCTGCCCATGGCGACATAGACGCTGCCAGGCGGGAACACGAGCGGCGGGGCCGTAGGCGGCGCGTCGACGGATTGCGCGCCAGTGGCGCAGCCGGACACGGCCAGCGCTAAACCCACCAACGCCGCGCGCAGTCCGAAACGGTTCGTCGTCGCCATGGATCGCCTTCTGCTCTGTTGCGGGGCTAACAACACTATCAGCGCGATCGGCGCTAGACTGGTTCCATGCAGAATCGTTTCGCCCGCAGAGCTTTGCTTGTCGCGCTTGCGGTGTCGGCCGCCGCGCCAGCCCTGGCGCAGCAACAACAGATCCTCGACAGCCTAACGCAAGCCGACGCGAGCCGGGGCATTCGTGATGCGCTGGGGCTGGCGGCGATGAGTGCGACCACGCGGTTGGGGCAGCCGAATGGGTTCTGGAATGATGGGCGGGTGCGGATTCCGTTGCCGGGATTGTTGGGGCAATCGCAGCGGACCTTGGCGGGGTTCGGCATGTCTGGGCCGTTGGACGAGCTCCAAGAAAGTCTCAATCGCGCGGCCGAGCGCACCATGCCGGAGGCAGCGGGCCTGTTCACCAATGCGGTGCGGACGATCACCATCGCGGACGCGATCGAGATCGTCCGCGGCGGCAATGACAGCGCCACGCGCTATTTGCGCGGCCGCACTGAGACACGGCTGACCACGTTGTTGAAACCGCCGATGACGGAGGCGCTGACGGCTTCGGGCGCGTTTACCTTGATGCGCGCGGCGCTGCGCGAAGTCGGCCTTGCCAGCATGACGCGCGATCTGCGGACGGAAGTGATCAATTTCTCGACGACAAAAGCGATCGAGGGCGCCTTCTTTTTCATCGCCGAGGAAGAGCGCGCAATCCGCCGCGATCCGGCGCGGCGGACGACCGATATCTTGCGACGGGTGTTTGGGTGAAGGGGAATGGGCGGATAGGGCGATATGGCGAGAGGAGAACCAAATTGCGGACCGCGACACTTGCCTTACTGCCGTTCTGGCTTACTGCCATTTGAATCGTGACAGACACTCAACCCCCCGAAGATTTTCGCCGCGTCAGCTTTGAAGTGCCAGGCGGGCGCATGGCCGGCATCGCCTTTGGCGCCGAGACGCCTGTGCCCGATATCGTCTTCATTCACGCCACAGGCTTTAACGCACGCACGTATCGCACGCTGCTGGCGCCGTTGGGCGATCGCTTCCACGTGTTGGCCTTGGATATGCGCGGGCACGGCCTAACCACGCTTCCAGCGCGCACGTTCGGCTATACGTCGTGGCGGCGCCATCGCGACGATCTGATCGCGGTGCTGGAGCACTTTAATGCGCCGGTGACGCTCGCGGGGCACTCAATGGGCGGGATCATTTCATTGCTCACGGCGGGCGCACGCACGGATCTTGTCTGCGGACTTGCCCTGATCGATCCGGTCATCTTGCCGACAGCGGCATATGCATTCTCGCAACTGCCATTAGCGCCGCTGATCCAGCGGCACACGATGGGCATGGCGAAAGGCGCGGCGAAGCGGCGTTCGGTGTTTCCCGATCGCGAAAGCGCCATAGAGTCGTTTACGGGGCGGGGCATCTTCAAAACCTTTCCACGGGAAGTGATCGCCGATTATGTCGGCGACGGCCTGATCGAGGACGGCAAGGGCGGGTTCAAGCTCGCGTGTCGGCCCGAATACGAAGCGGCGACCTATTGCGCACAGCGCAACGATCCTTGGGGCGCGTTGCGACGCGTGACCGATCCGTTGGTCTTGCTACGCGCGGAGCGCGGGTCGACCGTCGCCGAGATCGCGATGCATCGGATCGCGGCGATGAAGCCGGACGCGCGCTTGGCGACGGTGGAAGGCGCTAGCCACATGATCCCGATGGAGCGGCCGGATCGCGTGCGCGCGGCGATCGAAAGCGCGCATCTGCTCGCGCGCTCGGGCCGCAAATATCACGACGCTTTGGTGCAATAACGGCTAGATCGCCAACGGCACGAGACGCTTTTCCATGCGCGCGCGCATTTCCGGGCTTGGCGCGATGGTTTTGCGCGTGGCGATATCGAAAGTGAGGGCGGTGACTTCCACGCTCATCCAGCACCCGCCGCTGGCGGGATCGCAAACCCAATGCACGAGCCGCATGGTCTTCTCACCCATTTCAGCGATGCCGGAATATATTTCGATCAGATCGCCGGCGCGCGGCCAGCGGCGATAGATGTAACGCGCTTCGACGACGGCGCCGGCGGGCGCGGCGCCTTTCTCAGCGGCGGCGTCCGCGCGCCATTGCGCGAGCAGGTTGGGCACCGAGTCCGAGATACGGCCCATGAGATGATCGAAGCGCATGCGGCCGAATGCGTCGCAATGTTCGGCGAGCACCATGGCGCCGCCGATGCGTGTGGCGTTGATTTGGCGAGCGCGGTCGCGGCTGGCGTCGCTGGGCGGCTTGGTGACGTCGATCGAGCGCGGCTTGGCGTGCGCCGGTAGGTCGATGGAAAGCCGTTCAGCGGCGGCGCGCGAACGCGGCGACCACGCAAACGGGCGGAAGTCGCGCGTGTCCGTGTGCGCGACTTTCAAGGTGAAAACCGAGGACGGCGCGCCGTCGGCGTGGCGCATGTCGAGACAGAGCGTGGCGTCGTTTTCGCCCATCGCCACGACGCCGCCATGCATGATCAGCGGCGCGCCAGGAAGCGCTTCCTTGTTGAAGCGGATATGCGCTTCGAGTGGAACGATGGTGGAGACAGCGGACGATGTAAAGGCGCGCGGCAGCTCAAGCGCGTGCGCCATGTGCGCGAGCCCGACGACAGCGCGCTCCAGATGAAAGCGGACATTGAGATGGCCGCCGTCGTCGCATTCCCAGGTGTTGACGCTGCCTTGATAGAGCGGCGCAGGCAGTGGCGCTGGAAACGAACTCATGCGGCTTGCTGGCACGTCGCGCAGAGGCCGCTGGCTTCGATCATGGTGCGGCGAATGGCGAAGCCGTCCTTCTTGGCGGCGTCCGCGAGGTCGACCAGCGCGTGGCCGGCGTCGAACTCTTCGGCGCCGCCGCACTTTTCGCAGATGAGGAAGATGGTGGAGCGTTCGCAGCCGCCGACTTCGCAGGCGACAAATGCGTTCAAGCTTTCAATGCGATGGGCGAGGCCCATGCGCACGAGAAAATCGAGCGCGCGATAGATGGTGGGCGGCTTGGCAGTCTTGTCGCCGTCGAGCAGTGGCAGGAGGTCATAGGCCTTCGCCGGCGCATGTTGCGTGATCAGCAATTCGAGCACGCGGCGACGCAGCGGCGTGAGGCTTTCGCCCGCCGCCTGGCAGGCTTGCTCCGCCTCCGCGAGTTGCGTCGTGTGGTCGTGTGCGCAGTGCGTGTGTGCCATGCCGGCCATGATCGCAGGGTCCGTCCTTGTGCGGAAGATGGGGAGCGGCGGGCGCGAATTTGAGAGCAAGTTCGTCTCAGGCGCGGAATAGAACTTTACAAGAACATCTGAGTCGCGTACCAATTTGGAACATAGAGCGAACGAAGAATATCGAGGGGCAAAAGCAATGAGCGAAGCGATCTTCCGTGGTTTGTCTGGACGTCTGCACCGTTTCAGCGTGCATCGCCCGCACGAGGATTTCGCGACCGCGCCTGCGGTCTATTGTTTCGCACGTCCGGGCCCAGGCGGGCGCGGTTGGACACCTCTGTTTCTTTCCAGAACTGGTAATCTTTCCAAGCGCTTGGCTGGTCACGAGCAATGGCCGGAAGCCAAGCTTTTGGGCGCCACGCACATCCTGATCCATCAGCATGACGAGCGCGACGCGCGCGAATATGTCGAGGCTGATCTGGCCCAAGCGCTCCGTCCGGTCATGAACGGGCCGTTCCTGGAGGCCGAGGTCGAGGAAGCCGAAAGCAATCTGCGCCTGATCTGGGCGGCTTAGGTTTCGATCTCTTTCTCGAACCAATGGTCGGCATAAGGCTCGCCGTTGAAATCTGGAATTTCGCGATAGCCGCAGCGCGCGTAGAGCGCGCGGGCTTCGGTGAGCGATGAATGGGTGTCGAGCCTTAGGCGCTTGACGCCGAGGGCGCTGGCGCGGGCTTCGATTTCGTCGAGCAGACGTCGACCGAGGCCTAAGCCGCGCGCTTGCGGCGACACCCACATGCGCTTGATCTCCGAATAGCGCTTGCAGGTTTGCTTGAGACCGACGCAGCCGATCGGCGCGCCGTCGAGACGGGCGATGAGGAAGACGCCATTTGGCGGATTGAGCAGGTCAGCGCCGGCGGGCAGGCCTTTGGCGGGATCGTAACCGGCGTCGAAGCGCGATGCGATCTCACTGAAATAGCGCATCAGGCAGAATTGCGCGTCGGCGCTGGCGGCGTCTTCCATGGTCACGACAACGCTGCCGGCGCGCAGCAGGTTTTCCACCTCCCGCATGGCGGCGACGAGTTTGGTTCGCTGCGTCTCGTTCAAGGGGGCGAGCACAGCCTCGGCGAAGGCGTCGGAGCTTTTGCCATAAGCCGCATACTCGCGTCTGCCTTTGGCGGTGAGGCGAATCTGGCGCACGCGCGCATCGGTTTTGCTCGGGGTGCTGGTGACGAGGCCTTGGGCTTCGAGGGCGCGCAGCAGGCGGCTGGCGTAACCGGGATCAAGGGCGAGCTTCTCGCGCAGGCTGCGCATGTCGACGCCGCTTGCGCCGCTCGCGCCGATCTCGAACAGGAAGCGCGCTTCACCGAGCGGACGGCCGCGTTGCAGGTAATCGTCGTTCAGCGCGCCGATGCGCTGGGTGACGGCGCGATTGAAGCTGCGGACTTGGCTAATCTGACGTGAGGACATTATTTGACTATAGTCAAATAATGCACGCGAGCAAGAAAAAGGGCGCTCCTTGGCGGGAGCGCCCTTTGAGTTTGCTACGAGGGATTGGGCCTTAGCGCGAGCCGCGGGGCGTAGGCCTTGGCGCTGGGCGCGGTTCGGGCCTTGGCTGTTGCGGCAGCGGGTTCATGGCGGCGGCGCTTGAAGCGGCGCGCGCCAGTTGGAGGAATTCCGCGCGCCAGCCGAATTCGTCTCGGCCGCGGGCGGTTTGCGCCAGATTGATCACGTCGTCCCAATCATAGCCCTGGTCGAGATAGGGATCGCCGCGCAGCAGCTGGCCGTAGCCGGCGACGGCCGTGGCCCAGCGCGCCGATTCATTCGCTTGTGCGATCGAGGTGACTGCGTCGCTGTTGGTGATCGGGCGTTCGATCAGACGCGAATTGTCCTCGCCCGGCAGCTTGTAGCGAATGCGCAGGAAGGCGAGCTCGTTGGCGGCGCCGGCGGCTGGGCGATCGCTGGGCTGATAGCGCAGCTCGTCGTTGAAGGTGCGGCCGCCGACCGGGACGATCTCGTAGATCGCGGTGACGGAATGGCCTGCGCCGATTTCGCCTGCATCGACTTGGTCGTTATTGAAGTCCTCCCGGCGAAGCATGCGCGTCTCGTAGCCGATCAGGCGATATTCGGCGACGCGCGCGGGATTGAATTCGACCTGGATTTTTACGTCATTGGCGATCGAGAACATGTTCGACGCCATCTCGTCGCGCAGCACGCGGCGAGCTTCGTTGAGCGTGTCGATATAGGTGGCGACGCCGTTGCCGTTTTGCGCGAGGCGTTGCATCAGCGCGTCATTGTAATTGCCGCCGCCGAAGCCGAACACCGAGAGATAGATGCCGGTTTCGCGCTTGCGCGAGACGAAGTCCTGCAGCTGCTGTGGGTCATTAATGCCAACATTGAAGTCGCCATCGGTGGCGATGATGACCCGGTTGACGGCGTTGCGGTTGAAGTTCTGCTCGGCCAGTGAGTACGCAAGACGCAAGCCTTCGCCGCCCGCGGTGGAGCCGCCGGCGCTCAGATTGTCGAGCGCGGCAAGGATGCGGGCGTGTTCGTTGCCTGGCGTGGGTTCGAGCACTGCGCCCGCGGCGCCGGCATAGACCACGATCGAAACGCGGTCGCGTGCGTTGAGTTGATCGATCAGCAGGCGGAAGCTTTGCTGGACCAGCGGCAGCTTGTTCGGTTCGCCCATCGAACCCGACACGTCGAGCAGCATGACGAGGTTCAGCGGCGGACGTTCGCGCGGGACGATATTGTAGCCCTGCAGGCCGATATGCACGAGTTGACGACCCTCGGCCCAAGGCGAAGGCGCGACGGTGACGTTGGTCGAGAAGGGCTGCTCGCGATTTTGCGGCAGCGGATAATCGTAGCGGAAATAATTGACGAGTTCTTCGATGCGGACGGCGTCGCGCGGGGGCAAGCGGCCCTGGTTCAGCATGCGGCGCACGTTGGAATAAGACGCGGTGTCGACATCGATGGAAAAGGTGGACACCGGCTCGTCGGCGACGGCGTGGATCGGATTAACATCGACGTCCTCGTAGCGCTCGCGATCGACGTCGCCCGGCATCGGCTGCGGCGCGGTCTGCGCGTATGGGGCGCCGGCCACTGCGCCCATCGCGCGCTGCTGCGGCGGCGCCGGCGCCACCGGCGGGGGCGGCGGAGAAGGCGGCGGCGGCGGTGTCGCGTATTCGTCGGCTCTGCGCGAGCCCGTGACAACGACGCTTTCGGCATCGCTGGACGATGGTGTCGATTGGCTGGCGCAAGAGGCCAGCGCGATGACGCAAAGCATCAAAGCCGCGCGCGCGGTGTGTTTCAGCATGGATGGTCCCTCCCGACCCCGTCCGGACACGGTGTTTATAGCGATTGTCAGCGAGCGCGCAAAACGCGGCGTGTTTGCGGCAAGCGCGCGTTCTTTTACGACGAAGGCGCGATTTCACACGCTTGTGTTCGATTAGCGACGGCGGCGCTCGCGCTCGGCCAGATTGCGCTGCTGCGGAATCCAGTCGCGGACGATCGTGTCGAGGACGCTCAATGGCACTTCGCCATGCAGCAAAACCGCGTCGTGAAAGCCGCGCAGATCGAAATCGGGGCCGAGCTGATTGCGCGCCATCTCGCGCAGACGCGCGATCTCGCGGCGGCCGAGTTCGTAGCCGCAGGCCTGGCCCGGCCAAACCACGTAGCGATCAACCTCGGTGACGATCACGCCGGGCGCGTCGCCTGTAGTTTGGATCAGATAGTCGATGGCTTGTTGTCGCGTCCAATTCTGCGCGTGCAGGCCCGTGTCGACGACGAGGCGCGCCGCACGCCAAAGCTGCCAGCGCAGATAGCCGATGCGGCCCACCGGGTCGCCTTCGTGAAAGCCAAGTTCATCGGCCAATTCTTCCGCGTAGAGGCCCCAGCCTTCGCCATAGGCGTTGAAGGCGATGAGGCGCGTGAGCAGAGGCGCGTCCGTTAGCTCCTGCGCCAGCGCGACCTGGAAATGATGGCCCGGCGCCGCTTCGTGGAAGTCCTGCGTCGGCACGTCGATGCGGGTCATTTCGCTGAGATTGCGCAGATTGATGTAATAAATGCCGGGCGTTCCGCCATCGAGTGAGGGCGGGGAATAATAAGCGCCTGGCGAACCCTCTTCGGCAAAGGCGGGCACGCGGCGCACTTCGAGCGGCGCCTGCGGCATGCGGCCGAACCATTGCGGCGCGCGCTCCATGAAGTTGCTCACGCGACGCTGTACGTCGGCGATGAGTTCGGCGCGGCCTTCGTCGGTGTCGGGATAACGATAGCGAGGGTCGGCCGTCATTTGGCTCAAGCGTTGTCCGACGGGGCCTTCGGTGAGACCGACGCGGCGCAGCGCAATATCCAGTTCGCGATTGAGCGCGGCGACGCGATCGAGGCCGATGCGGTGGATTTCCGCCGGCGTCAAATCGGTGGTCGTCTCGATGCGCAGCGCGGCGGCATAATAGTCGCCGCCTTGAGGAAGATGGGAGATTCCGGCGTTGTCGTTGGCGTTGGCGCGATCAGAGCGGATGAATTGCGCCGCGCGCTGATGCGCGGGAATGA
>NZ_DASVYD010000075.1:0-2782 GCF_036392335.1 Vitreimonas sp. | reverse complement strand
CCCGAAGCAGGCGCCGACTAATGTGCGTAAGGCTCGCCGGCGGCACCATCACCGTCGCGGTCGAGGTGCGCACCGGAATCGCGCTGGCCTCTCGCTACTTCTTCAGACGAACGCCTGGCCCGCCATCCTTGTTGGTCTTTGCATCTAGGAAGATCACGCCCGCCGATTCAAGCGCGCGCCTGACGGCTTCGACGTTCGCTTCCGTGCTGCGCTCCGGCCCCATCGCGCCTTCCATGCGCTTGATGGTGGGCACCGATAGCTTCGACTTCTCCGAGAGCGTCTTCTGGCTCCAGTCGAGCAGCGCTCGAGCGGCGCGAATTTGGGCGGAGGTCAGCATCGCATGCGCCTTAGGGGATTACTTGATCCCTTTGGGTTGACATCGGGATTCGGCCTGATACCTTAGGGATCACACTAGACGGAAAGCGTTACAAATGTCCCTACGCGCGCCATCGGCCGTGATTGCGAGCCCGTGCCTAAATGATCAGTCGCGCCGTTCAGTCTTGGCGGGCGGCGCGATGGCGCCGCTCGCGGGTATCATTGCCGATCCCGCTGTGGCCGCGAGCGAGACATGGCTCGCGCGTCGAGCCGAGCGTGAACGCCTCTGCCTGCGTTGGCAGCAGATCGAGAAGGCGGCCTTCGCGAGGCACGATTGGCCGAAGCTCAATCGCACGCAGCGCGCCCGTCATCGCGAGCAGTTGGAGATGGATGCGCTCGACGATGAAATGGATTCCTTGGACGGGCAGAACGAGGCGCTGCTGGCGTCTCTGCCTTTGATCGCGGCGACCACCTATCACGGCATTTGCGGCAAGCTCGCGGTCGCAGCGCTCGAAGCCTGTCCGGAGGATCATCCCGAACTGCATCATCTGATCGCCAGCATCCTGCGCGATTATCGCGCGCTCAACGGAGATTGAGGCCATGGACTGGCCCACCCTCTTTGGCGGCGGCGTCCTGCTCCTGCTGGCGATCGCGGTGCTGCACGTGCTGTGGCGCCTGCTCCTCATCCTCGTATTGCTCGGTCCACCGACCCTTATCGGCTTGAGCACAGGTCATTTGGCGGCAAGCCAGTTCAGCAATGTGCCGTTTGGCATTCTGACGGCCGTGATCGTGACCGGCGTTTTGAGCGAGGTCACGGCATTGGCGGTGCGTCGATTACGGGATTGCTTCTGATGGCGCGCCTCTCTCGCCGCAAGCTGGTGGCCGGCATGGGCGCTGCACCCCTGCTGGCGGACGCGAAACTGGCGCCCGCCGTCAAAGCTGATCCCGTTCTGCTGCTCTGCGCCCATTATGGCGATCTGGTGCGCCGCAGCGCCGCTTTGATGAAGCGCTGGTCCGATTACGAGGGCTGGCTCGGCAAGCACCGCAATTATTACGGGCTCAGCAAAGAGGAAGCGCGCCTGCTGCCCGAAGCGCGATTGTTGTTCGAACTCGACGACGAATATTGGCGCTGTCAGCGGGAAAGCGTGCGCGTGCTGCGCCGCTTGCGGCAGGTGCCGGCGCTGACGCTTGCGGGCGCGATCGCCAAATTGTCTGTGGTCGCCGAGGACATCGATCCCGACGAATTGCCCAGTGCGCATCGGGTGTTGCTGAGTGCGATCTCCGATCTACGCGCCCTGGAGCGGAAAGGCTAAGCTGTTGGCGAGCTGGCGCGCCTCCGGGCTTGTGCTGGCGCTGCGCCGCTCCGGCCTGGGGCTTCACCTCGTGCTGCAGTGCCAGCTTCTGGAAGCCGGGAGGCATGGCTGGCGCGATCTTGCCTTTGTCCCCGTGCTTTGCTCCGATCACCGCTTGGCGGCGCGGCTGGAACGCACATCGCGCGAGGGCGATCTGATCCATCTCTGGGGCTATGTCGCTCTCTGCACGCGTCCGCAGATCCCCGAACTCAGGCGCGATTGGAACCTCATCGTGACCGGCGCCCGCATCCCTCGCCTGCTGAACTGGACGCGCCGGCGCATTATGCGCCGTTCACTTGGTCTCAATCGTTTGCCGGTTCTGGCAGGTCGTCATCGAAATCCGGGCGACGGGGCTCGCGCGGCGAGCGGTTGGGCGCGCTCGTCTGCTCGCGGAAATATCGCATGAGGTCGCTGGGCTTATAGGCGGCGCGCCGGCCGATATGGCCGCACTCCGGGCCTTTGCATTCGCTGTAGAGTCGCGCCAGCGTCTGCGCCGACATCGTCATGCCGAGACGTGTCAGATATTGCGCGGCTTCCTTGCGCGAGAGCCGGCGTTCGAACTTTCTTGCACTGCCTTCGCTCATGTTTTGCTCCATCGCATCATGCGGAGAGAGCGATGAGAATTCCGCATGCACGCGAAGCGTCAACACGTCACGTCTGGTTGGCGCAAACAGTAATTTCGCGCCGCGTGTCGCAACGCGAATCCAATGTGGAATACCTTGTGGAAGCCATGCGCATTGAGCGGAATGATGCGGAATGCCACCGTGCTCGCGCGCGCCAAAGGCAAGCGCTGACGCGCCGCTTACGCGGCCCTTGGCCCGCGCTGCGCGCGATGGACGACAGGAAGGCGTCGGGCCGCGGGGCGTCACTCTCACTTAAGTCGACGGCGCCTGCCGGCAGCGTCGACCACGGGGCAAGGGCAGGCTTTGAGCGGTTCGGCGACGTTGGTCACGGTTGGGTGATGGGGCGCGAATTCGCCGATTAACGACACTCACCCATCAAGCACCAACGCGGTCTGGCCAATCAAGGAGCGAAGCTCTGCCGCTGTCGCGCCCGCAAGCAGAACACCGACGGATGTTGCAGGCGGACCGTGCTCTTGACCTACGACCTGCCAT
>NZ_DASVYD010000074.1:0-171647 GCF_036392335.1 Vitreimonas sp. | reverse complement strand
GCCGCCAGTCACGCGCTCGCGCACGAGGCCCAGCAATTGGCCCAACTCGTCGCGCGTTTTGATGTGTCGCGCTCTGCGACTCAGGTTGTTTCCGCGCCGAAACCAGCGGCGCGCCCGGCCGCGACCGCGCGACCCACGCCGCCTGCGCGCGCCGCAGCGCCGCCGGCGACCGTGCAGGCCGCTCCGCCCAAGCGCGCAAATCCCGCGCCGGTGACTGCCGATACGCCCGCACCCAAACGCGCCAATCCGGTGCTTCAACAACAAGAACGACTGGCGGCGTTCGCCGCGGCCAAGCCGACGCGACGGGTCAGCATGTCGCCGCCCGCCACGAAGGTTGAGTCGTGGGAGGAGTTTTGATCATGAGCCAAGCGATCCAAGTCAAACTCCCGCCCTCGCTCGATTTTCGAGCAGCCGGCGCCTTGCGTGACCAATTCCTCGCCCAGCGCGGCAAGCCTGTCGAAGTGGACGGCGGCGATGTTCAGCGTATTGGCGGGCAATGCATTCAGGTGCTCGCGTCGGCGCAGCGCACTTGGCTGCAGGACGGCGTGGACTTCACGCTCGCCAACCCATCGCCCGAGATGCTCCGTGCACTCGGTCATGTCGGCATGGATGCCTATTTCACGGAGCAGGTGGCGTCATGAGCATGCGTATTCTCACCGTCGATGATTCCCGCATGATGCGGGAAATGCTGTTGATGGCGCTCAAGGGCGCGGGCTTCGACGTTGTGCAGGCCGAAGACGGCGAGCATGGTCTCGCAGTGCTCGCCGAACACGGCGCCGACGTGATCATCACCGACATCAACATGCCCAAGCTCGACGGCTTCGGCTTCATCGAGCGCGTGCGCGGCGTCGAACAACACCGCGCCACGCCGATCTTGGTTCTCTCGACTGAAAGCGATGCGGCAAAAAAGGCGCGCGCGCGTGATGCGGGCGCGACGGGCTGGATCGTAAAGCCGTTCGATGCGGCGCGTTTGGTTGAAGCCATCCGCCGGGTCTCGGCTTAAGGAGCGCGCGTCATGGATCCGATGGACGCAATCAAGGTCACGTTCTTCCAGGAATGTGACGAACAGCTCGGAGAGCTCGAAGCCGGCCTGATGGCGCTGGAAGAGGGTACGGGCGATCGCGAGACGGTGAACGCTGTCTTTCGCGCGGTGCACTCGGTGAAGGGTGGCGCGGGCGCGTTCGGCTTCGAAGACCTGGTGAAATTCTCGCACACGTTCGAGACAGTCCTCGATCTGATGCGCTCGGACAAGCTCGCCATCAGCGCCGACGTCGTGCACGTCATGCTGCGCGCTAGCGATGTCCTGGCCGACCTGGTGCACGCCGCGCGCGATGGCGGCACGGTCGATCAAGACCGCTGCAACACCCTGATGGAGGAGCTTGAGCATCTCGCGCTTGGCGACAATGCGCCTGCCGTGACAGCAGCGCCCGCCGCAACGGCGCCGCCAGCGTCCCCCGACGCCGACCCGGAGCCTGATGAATGGGGTTTCGTGCCGTTGCGTGTGTCGGTCGACGACGTGCCGCTGCTCGATACGCCCACGGAAGCTGCTGGCGGCGAAGAGATCTGGAAAATCACGTTCACGCCGCGCCCGACGCTCTACGCGAAGGGAAGCGACGCCACCATTTTGCTGCGCGAGCTGGCGCTGCTTGGCGATTGCGACGTCGCTGTCGACGATACGCTCGTGCCGTCGCTTGATGCGATGGATGTCAATGCGTCGTATCTTTCGTGGACTTGCTTCCTCAACAGCGACAAGGACGAGGCCGCGATCCGCGAGATTTTCGACTTTGTCGAAGGTGATTGCGATCTAATTGTCGAGCGCGTCAGCGCACAGGCGCCTGCGCCGATCGCGGCCCCCATGCCTGTGATCGAACCTGTCGCGCCTCCGCCCGTCGTTGCGGCGGCGCCTGCACCGGCGCCGACGCCCAAGCCGTCGGCTGCGCCAGCGCCCACGCCCGCCGCCAAGGCCGCGCCCGCCGCCGTAGCGGCTGCGGATGCTGAGTCCAAGGGCGGCGCGCCTGCAGCCAACGCCACGATCCGCGTCGATTTGGAGCGCGTCGATCGCCTCATCGACCTCGTTGGTGAGCTTGTGATCAATCAGGCCATGCTGGCGCAGCGTGTCGCCGAAACCGGCGTCGCGCGCTCATCCAATGTCGCCATGGGTCTCGACGAACTCGAACAGCTCACGCGCGAGCTGCAGGACAGCGTTATGGCGATCCGCGCGCAGCCGGTGAAATCGGTGTTCCAGCGCATGCCGCGTCTGGTGCGCGAGATCGCCACCGCCACCAACAAGCAGGTGCGCCTGGTCATGGACGGCGAGGGTACCGAGGTGGACAAGACCGTCATCGAACGCCTCTCCGATCCGATCACGCACATGCTGCGCAACGCGGTCGATCATGGTCTTGAAACCACCCAAGAGCGGATCGACGCCGGCAAGCCGGCGGAAGGCACGATCCGCCTCGCGGCGCTGCACCGCTCGGGCCGCATCGTCATTGAGGTTGCCGACGACGGACGCGGCATCAATCGTGAGCGGGTCAAAGCCAAGGCGATCGAGAAGGGCCTCATTCCGCCCGACCTCAACATGACCGACGAAGAGATCGACAACATCATCTTCCTGCCGGGCTTCTCTACCGCATCCACCATCTCCGACATTTCCGGCCGTGGCGTCGGCATGGATGTGGTGAAGCGCTCGATCCAAGCGCTCGGCGGCCGCATCTCCATCACATCCAACCCTGGCAAAGGCTCCACCTTCACGCTTTCGCTGCCGCTCACGCTCGCCGTGCTTGACGGCATGGTCGTCAGCGCCGCGCAGCAAACGCTGATCGCGCCGCTCACGACCATCATCGAGACGCTGCAGCCGAAACCCGGGGAAGTGCGCCGCCTTGGCCCCAATCGCACCGTCATCGCCGTGCGCGACGCGTTCGTGCCGCTGGTGGACGTCGGTGTCGCGCTGGGTTTCCGCAAGGAATCCGCGCAACCCGATAGCGGGGTGGTGTTGCTGGTCGAAAGCGAAGGCGGCGGCCGTGCGGCGCTGCTGGTGGACGATATCCAAGGTCAGCGCCAAGTCGTGATCAAGAGCTTGGAAGCGAATTACCAGCGCGTCGAAGGCGTCGCTGCCGCCACCATCCTCGGCGACGGCCGCGTCGCGCTCATCCTCGACGTCGACGGATTGATCGCACAGCGCGTCAGCGAAACGCGCAATGAAACCCAATTGGCAAAGGCAGGCTGATATGACCAACGACGATATCGAATTCGCCCAGAATCGCCTGGAGCTGATCTCCTTCCGGATCGGCGAGCAGGAATATTGCGTGGACATCATGGCCGTCCGCGAAATCCGCGGCTGGGCCGCCGCGACTCCGCTGCCGCAATCGCCGCCTTATGTGCGCGGCGTGATCAACTTGCGCGGCGCGGTGCTGCCGATCATCGATTTGGCGAACCGTTTGGGCTTTGGCGTCACCGAGCCGAACGCGCGCCACGTCATCATCGTCGTGCGTATCGGCAGCCGTGTCGTCGGCCTGCTGGTCGACGCTGTGTCCGAGATCCTCACCACGACGGCTGATGCGATCCAGCCGACGCCGGATGTCGCCTGCGATGCGGTGAAGCGTTTCGTGAAGGGCATCCTCGCCGTCGAAGGGCGCATGATCTCTTGGATCGTGCTCGATCAAATCCTTCCCGACCAATCGCTTGAGGAAGCGGCATGACGAACCCGGCCCGGCGTGCGCGCGAAGACGAAGCGCTCGTACAAGGCGAATACCATTTCACGGAGGCCGACTTCAAAGCGGTCGCCGCGATGCTACACGCGGACGCCGGCATTCACCTGCCGCCGGCGAAGGCGACGCTGGTATATTCGCGCTTGGCCAAGCGCATTCGTGCGTTGCGCCTGCCGGACTTCGCGGCCTACGTCGCGCTCGTGGCGACCCCGGAGGGGGCCGATGAGCGCATCAATATGCTCGCTGCGCTCACCACCAACGTGACGCGCTTCTTTCGCGAGCCGCACCATTTCGATCTGCTTCGCACGCAAATTCTGGAACCGCTGGCCGCATCAGTGAAGGCGGGCGGACGCATGCGCCTGTGGTCGGCCGGCTGCTCAACAGGGCAGGAGCCATACTCGATGGCCATGACGGTGCTCTCCGTCATCCCCGAGGCCACGCGTCTTGATGTTAAGATTCTCGCCACCGACATCGATCCGAACGTAGTCCAGACCGGCCGGCGTGGCGTCTACACAGAAGACCACGTGTCGCCGGTGCCGAGAGAGCTGCGCGATCGCTATCTGAAGCGGGATCGCGACTCTGGCGACTGGATGGTGTCGCCGGAATTGCGGTCCCTCATCACGTTCAATGAACTCAATCTGATCGGCGACTGGCCGATCAAAGGCAAGTTCGACGCCATCTTTTGCCGCAACGTCGTTATCTACTTCGAAGAGCCGACGCAGGAACGCATCTGGGGCCGTTATCGCCAGCACATGCATCCGCACGCACGTCTCTATATCGGCCATTCCGAGCGCGTGAACGATCCGAACTTCGAAACTGACGGCCTCACAACCTACAAATTAAAGCGGGGAGCGTGATGAGCATCCGCGTACTCATCGTCGATGATTCGCCCACGATGCGGGCGATGATCGCGAGCGTCTTGAAGTCCGAGCAGGACATTGAGGTCGTTGGCTCCGCCTGCGATCCGCTCGAGGCGCGCGAAGCGATCAAGGCGCTCAATCCGGATGTCGTCACGCTCGACGTCGAAATGCCGAACATGAACGGCATTGAATTCCTTGAACGCTTGATGCGCCTGCGGCCGACGCCCGTCATTATGATCTCGACGCTGACCCAGGAGGGCGCCGACGCCACGCTGCAGGCGCTGGAGCTTGGCGCCTTTGACTGCATCGGCAAACCACGCGACGGCGACATCCGGGCCGCGTTCCGACCGCTCGCGGACATGATCCGCGCCGCCGCCAATTCTCGGGTTCGCTCGCGCGCCGCCGCCGCGCCGCAAGCTGCGCCCACCTCAAGCTTCAAGCCCAATCGCAACCTTGTCGCCATCGGCTCGTCCACCGGCGGCGTCGAGGCGCTGCAAACGGTGCTGCAAACCTATCCGGCGAATTGCCCACCGACCGTGATCACGCAGCACATGCCGCCCGTGTTCACGCGCAATTTCGCCCAACGCCTGGACCGCACGTGCGCGCCAACAGTGCACGAGGCTGAAGACGGCATGCCGATCCAAATCGGCCACGTCTATCTCGCGCCAGGCGGAGACATGCACTTGAAGGTCGAAGGCAGCGGCTCGAACCTGCGCTGTCGCTTGTTCGAGGCCGCTACCGTCAACGGCCACCGCCCGTCCGTCGATGTCCTGTTCGACAGCGTGGCCGCGAGCGTCGGCGCGCGGTCTGTCGGCGTCATCCTCACCGGCATGGGCCGCGACGGCGCCGCCGGTCTGAAGCGGATGCGCGACGCGGGCGCCCGCACGCTGGGTCAGGATGAAACCAGCTGCGTCGTCTATGGCATGCCGCGCGCCGCGCACGAACTCGGCGCTGTCGAAAGACAATTGCCGCTATCGCGGATTTGCTCGGCGGTGCTTGACCTTTGCACCGATGCTATGAAGGGAGCCGCTTAATGCCCGCCGCGTCCAGCATTCGGGTGCTCGTCGTCGATGATCAATTGACGATGCGCGCCCTTGTCCGGTCCGCGTTGCAGCAGATCGGCTTCACCGACGTCAACGAAGCGCCAGACGGCGAGGAGGGGCTCAAGACCCTCGTCACCAAAGGCGCGCACCTCGTGATCTCGGATTACAATATGCCGAAAATGGACGGGCTGGATTTCCTGCGCGCCATCCGCTCGCACGAGCCGACGAAGAAGACCGCTTTCATCATGCTCACCGGTCGGTCCGACAAAGAGCTGGTGCAGCGCGCCATCCAGTTCGGCGTCAACAATTACCTGACGAAGCCGTTCACCACGGCGTCGCTCAAGCAGAAGATCGAAGCGGTGTTCGGCGCACTGACGTGAACCCAGCCGTCGCCCCCGCAGCAGCGCCGCGCGAGCGTCTGGTTCATGTCGTCCAAGGACAGTTCCAGATCAGCGACGACCCCAACGTGGTTCTCACCACGGTGTTGGGTTCGTGCGTGGCCGCCTGCGTGCGCGATCCCGTATTGGGTCTGGGCGGCATGAACCACTTCCTGCTGCCCGGCAGCACCGACGGCCGCAACGACAGCATGAAGTACGGCGTCTATTCGATGGAATTGTTGATCAACGGCCTGCTGCAGAAGGGCGCGTCCAAAGGGCGCCTAGTCGCAAAATTGTTTGGCGGCGCGCGCGTCGTCGAAGGTCTGTCGGACATCGGCCGCCAAAATGCGGAGTTCGCGGAGAAGTTCCTCGCCGCGGAAGGCATTCCCTGTCTCGGCAAGAGCCTTGGCGGCGACAAGCCGCGGCGCATTCGCTTTTGGCCGAACTCGGGCCGCATGGCCCAACTCATTCTGGATTCCGCCGACACCGAAGTCTTCAAGGCGGAGCGCAAGCGCGCCGTCGTTGCGCCAGCGCCAGCGGAAGCCGGCGCCATCGAATTGTTCTGAGGTCACCCATGCGCGCCACTGCGGAAAACCAAACACCAACCACCGAGGACGAGGGCCAGCAGCCGCTCGGCGAGGTGCTTGCCGCCGCGGCGACGGAGCTGCAACACGCCTATGAGCGTGGACTCCTCCTTGAGACCGCTATCCTGGATCTGATCAAGAACAGCCCGAACGCGGCGCCGGCCACCGGCGAACTTCAACACCTCGATCTCGTGCTGCAGCACGTTCACGCCGTCAGCGATTTCCTGGGCGAACTGGCGCGCGCGGGCGGCAATCTTGGCGCGGTGTCGGTGACGGAGGCGCTTGACCGCGTGAAGCTCGCCGACGTACGCGATCGCTTGGCCGGCACGGCGAGCGAACCGAAGGATATCGACGACGACATCCTTTGGGGCTAGGCCATGAGCGTCGAGTTCGACCTCAGCCCCAGTACACCGATCAATTTGTCCAAAGCCATCGTGCTCGTGGTCGAAACCACCACGCACGCCGCCGACATTCTCGGTCAAATCCTCAAGGGCTTCGGCATCGCGGAATCGCATCGCACGACCTCGATCCGCGAGGCGGCGGAGCTGGTGAAGCATAAAACCTTCGACCTCATCTTGATCGACCCCGACGTCGAAGATGGCGCCGGCTATAATTTCGTACGCACTCTCCGCACCGGGATGGTGGAGCCGAATTGCTTTGCACCGGTCATCCTGATGTCCGGCCACCCGCGCGTGTCGCGGGTGAAGCGCGCACGCGACACCGGCGCCAATTACTTCATCAGCAAGCCACTCGCCCCCAATGTCCTGCTGCAGCGTATTCTCTGGGTGGCGCGAGACAAGCGGCCCTTCGTCGAAGCTGGCGGTTATGTGGGGCCCGATCGCCGTTTCAAGTTCGAGGGGCTCCCGCCCGGGAGTGACGGCCGGCGTTCCTCAGACATCAAGGATCCGCTCGGCGAGGCAAGCGAACCCAACATGTCGCAAGACGACATCGATAATTTCATGAAGCCGCAACGGGTGAGTTTATGAGCGTTGTGCGCCGGTTTCGACCCGAGAACCGCTTGGCCAAGATGCTGCAGGCGCCTGGCGGCGTTAGCATTGGCGTCGCCCTGCACAATGCTTCGGCGGCGCTGGAGAGCATCCGCGAGTCGTGCATGCAGGCGCTTGATCAAAAGCTCGCCGTGCTCGCCAACATGGCGGCGCGTCCCGAAAACGCCAGCCGTGACGAGGCGATGTATCTCATCGCCAACGAGATATTCAGCGAGAGCGGTAGTTTTGGGCTTAGCGAGCTGAGCGCCGCCGCCTATTCGCTCTGCACTCTGCTTGATTCCGGCGACCGCACGCCAACGCGTGCGGCCACCATTCGTGTGCACATCGATTCCATGCGCGCGCTGCGTCACCCCGACATGGCGGGCGATCAATCAGCGCGCGCCGCGGTGCTCGAAGGCCTACGCGACCTTACCGCGCGCCTTGTCGAGCCGCTTTTGACCGAAGAATCGACGACCTGATCTTGCGCGTCGGACGCTGAGGGCTACCCCTGTCAGAAAAGGGGAGATCAGCATGCGCATGTGCAACCGTAGAGAACTCGGCGGCGTTGCGCTTGCTGCGCTAGCGGCCGGCTGCGCCAGCGCCGAGCCGTCGCCAGATCTCATCCTGCATGGCGGTCCGATCTATACCGGCGTGGCCGCGACCCCGCGCGTCGAGGCCGTGCGTATTCGCAACGGCCGCTTCGCAGCGCTCGGCGCGCTGTCGGACGTGAGCGCTCGGGCCCGCGGCGCGCGCCTGATCGACTTGGCCGGTGCGGCGGCGTTTCCAGGCTTCAAGGATGGTCATTGTCACCTTGGCGGCGTCGGCATGGCCGCGATGGTGCTCGATCTCGTTGGCGTTGGCTCAGTCGCTGGCCTACGCGAGCGTTTGCACGCCTATGCCGCCACACATCCGGAGGGCGCCATATATGGCCGCGGCTGGATCGAAACCCATTGGCCCGAGCGGCGCTTCCCCAACCGCGCCGATCTTGACGACATCGTCGGCGATCGTCCGGTGTTTCTGGAGCGCGTCGACGGTCATGCTGCAGTCGTGAACGGCGCGGCCTTGGCGCTCGCTGGCGTCGACAGCACTACGGCCAATCCCGCCGGCGGCAGTATAGAGCGTCACGCTGACGGACGCGCCACCGGCATGTTGATCGACAACGCTATGGGCTTGGTGCAAAGCCGCTTGCCCGCGCCGACGGCTGCGATGCAACGCCAGGCGCTTGCGCAGGCGCTCAGCCTTTACGCCGCGCGTGGCTGGACCGGCGCGACCAATATGAGCACCAGCCTCGCGGAAGCGATGCTGTTGCAGGAATTCGCCGCCGCTGGCGAAGCGCCGATCCACACTGACATCTATCTCACGCCGGAAGATTCCCAGATCGTATTCCGGCGTGGCGCATTTGCGGTGGGCAACGCGCATGTGCGTGGCGTCAAACTCTACATGGACGGCGCGCTTGGCTCACGCGGCGCCGCGCTCCTCGCTCCCTATGCTGACGCGCACGGCGACGGATTGCTCGTCACGCCGCCGGACGAGTTGCGCGCGTTTCTCGCGCGCGCGAGAGCGCAAAATGTCCAGATCGCCACCCACGCGATCGGCGACCGCGGCAATCGCTTGGTGCTCGACGCGTACCGCGACGCGTTCGGCGACGACAGCGGCGCATCTCGGGCCGCGCGCTGGCGCATTGAACACGCGCAAGTCCTCGCCGCTGACGATATTCCCCGTTTCGCCGCACTCGGGATCGTCGCATCGATGCAGCCCTCGCACGCCATCAGCGATCTGCATTTCGCGCCGTCGCGTCTGGGCCGGGAGCGACTCGCCGGCGCTTACGCGTGGCGTTCGCTTCTTGATAGCGGCGCTGTTATCGCCGGCGGGAGCGACGCGCCGGTGGAGAGGGGCGATCCGCTGATCGAGTTCTACGCCGCCGCTTACCGGCACGACCTCACAGGCTTCGCTGGCGCCGATTGGCGGCTTGACCAGGCCGTCACACGCGCCGAGGCGCTGCGCATGCTCACCTGGGCGCCGGCTTATGCCGCGTTCGCGGAGCGCGAGCGCGGGACAATCGAAGTCGGCAAGCGCGCCGACGTCAGTGTGTTCTCCGTCGACCTGATGACCGTCGAACCTTCCGCGATTCCAACGGCCCAAGCCCGCCTTACGCTGGTCGATGGCCGTATCGCCCACGAGGCGAATTAGGGCCTCGTCGCCAAGCCGAGGTGGCGCGAAAACGCAACAGCTGAATGATCGTTCTTGCCGGAAAGGAAGGATAGCGCTTGCCAAGCGGGCATTTCATGTCCTATTCGTGAAATAGACACCGGTGGCAAAGACCAAGAAAGCGGTGTCATGGGATCGAAACGCGACTGGGGGCAGGGGTTTTCAAACAACCCGCCGTCCCCCAGCCTGTCGGGGAGGGAGCGTGATGGCGGTAAAGTCGTCTAAGAAGCATCGTTGGACTCTGTGTGGCGCATCGCTTGCGGCGCTCAGCATGGCCGTGGGCATGGGCGCGGGCAGCATTGCCTTCGCGCAGGATGAGGCCGACGATGAAGAGATCGTCGTCACCGGCTTCCGCGGCTCGCTCGCCGCCTCGATCGACATTAAGCGCGAAGCCACCACGATCGTGGACTCCATCAGCGCCGAGGACATCGGCGATTTTCCAGACCTGAACCTCGCTGAATCGCTCCAGCGCGTCCCGGGCGTGCAAATCGACCGCGACGGCGGCGAAGGTCGCTCCATCAATGTCCGTGGTCTGAGCTCGGATTTCGTCCGCGTGCAGCTGAACGGCATGGAAGCTTTGGCCACCACCGGCGGCCGCGACGGCCGCGCCAACCGCAACCGCCAATTCGATTTCAGCGTCTTCGCCTCTGAACTCTTCAACAACGTCACCGTGTCCAAGTCACAGGAAGCCGCCGCCGACGAAGGTTCGCTCGGCGCGACCGTCGGCCTGCGCACGGCCCGTCCGTTCGATTTCGACGGCTTCGAATTGGCCTTCGGCGGTCAGGCTTCGCACAATGATCTGTCGGAAGAGACCGACCCGCGCGCCACGTTCCTGATCAGCAATCGCTGGATGGATGGTGATCTCGGCGCGCTCTTTTCGGTCGCTTACGCCAATCGCAACACGTTCGAGGAAGGCTCCAGCTCGGGTCGCTTCCGGGTGCCTGCCGACGACGGCTGCGTTGCGCCATATGTGAACCTCACACGCTGCTACCAATCTGTCGGCACCATCACCGACGCGGACGGCAATGTGCTCGTTGGCGCCGCGGCCGCAGAGGCTGCCGCCAACGCCTCGCACCCGCGTATCCCGCGCTATGGCCGCATTGGCTACGACCGTGAGCGCCTCGGTTCGACCCTGTCGCTGCAATGGGATCCCGCGAACTCCACGCGCATCTCACTTGATACGCTCTACGCCATGTTTGAGCAGGAGCGCACCGAAGAATTCCTCGAAGTTATCAGCTTTGCGCGCGAAACCGGCGTGCAAGGTCACCGCGCGGTCGATCTTGTAAGCGGCGTCATCGACGACAATCGCAACTTGGTATCAGGTACGTTCAACGACGTGGACATTCGCTCCGAGCAGCGCATCGATTTGCTCGAGACCGAATTCATCCAGAGCTCGCTTGAGATCGAGCACGATTTCAATGACCGCTTCAGCATGCGTCTGTTGGGCGGCATCTCGCGCGCCATGGGTCGCAACCCGCAGCAGACCACGCTCTCGTTCGAGCGTTATGATGTGGACGGCTATTCCTACGATTATTCGGACCCGAACCTCCCCCAATTCAATTACGGGTTCGACGTCACCGATCCGGCGAGCTGGGTCTACAGCGCCTCGACGGCATTGGGTGACGCGTCTCTCATTCGCTTGCGTCCGAACAAGACGTTGAACACCTACGAAACCTTCCGCGTGGATTTCGACTACGAGATCAACGACGTGTTCTCGCTGCGCTTCGGTGGTTCGACGAAGGAATTCGGATTCGACGTCCAAGAATGGCGGCGCGCCAGCGAAGCGCTGCCCGCCAGCGTGCTGACCGAACTCGCAAACAACGGCTACGTGCTCGCTGACTTTGCGACGACCATCTCCGGCTTTGGCAGCGGCATGGACCTTCCGGCTGGCACGCCGACGACGTGGGTGGTGCCGGATGTCAACGCGCTGATGGATATCATCGACTACGACTGCAATTGCGTGAACGCCTACGGCGACTTCCGACTGCGCCGGCAGGACGGGGAGACCCGCTCGGCCTATGAGCGCTCCAATGGCGTGTTCGCGCAACTCGACTGGAACACCGAACTGGCGGGTATGCCGTTCCGCGGCAATGTCGGCGTGCGCTACGTGGAAACGCAGCTCACCTCCACCGGTATCCTAAGCGGGAGCCCGATCACGGTGGAGCATTCCTATGAGGACACGCTGCCGTCCTTGAACATGGTGCTTGAGCCGATCGACAATCTGCTGGTTCGCTTCGCCGCCGCCGAAGTGATGGCGCGTCCATCGCTCGACGCGCTGACGCCTGGCGGTTCGGTGGACGCAAGTCCGCCCGGTCTCTCGCTGAACACCGGCAACCCGTTCCTTGATCCGATCCGGTCGCAGAATTTCGATCTCAGCATCGAATATTATCCTTACGATGAAGCGCTCTTCTCGATCGCTTTCTTCAGCAAGGAGATCGATACGTTCGTACAGCGTCTGCGCCGTGACGTCCCGTATGCGGATACGGGCTTCCCGCTCGACCTCTTGCCCCCGGGCGTAACCGGCGCGGATATCTTCCAGGTCACGTCCTGGGTGAACACGCCCGGCGGTGATCTGACCGGTTACGAGATCACGTTCCAAACGCCATTCTCGTTCCTGCCGGCGCCGTTCAACGATTTCGGCGGCGTGTTCAACTACACCAGCATCGAGTCTGAGTTCGAATACATCACCAATCCGAACACGGGCGACACAGTGGTCGAATCGCTCGTCGGCCAATCGCCGACCTCGTACTCCGCCACGCTCTATTACGAGCGCGGCCCGTTCGAAGCGCGTGTCTCAGGCACGTATCGCGACGAATATCTCACGCTGGTGCCAGCGCAGAATGGCAATGACGTCGAAGGCAAGGCCGAGCAGCTCAATGTCGACTTCTCGGCGTCCTACGATCTCAATGAGCATCTGACCTTCTCGTTCGAGGCGCTGAACCTCACCGATCAGTATGACGAACGCTGGATCAGCACCGAGCGCCACAACAGTTTGAACTACGAGCATACGGGCCGCGAGTTCGTCGTCGGCTTCCGCTACAATTACTAAGCACGCGAAGGCCGCGTCATCGCCAAGGCGACGCGGCCTTTTCATGTCTGGAGCTTGCCGCCATGACCACACGTCGCGTGTTCATCGCCGGGGCAGGGGCGGGCTCTTTCGGTTTGCTGTCGGGCTGCGCTAGCGCCATCGCCGCGCCAGCCGCCGCGCGTCGTGAAGGCGAACTCACCAGCGCCGGACTCGAGTGGTCACATCTCGAATGGCGCCGCGGCTTTGAAGGCCAACGCCGCGCCGATCTCGGCAATGGTCGCTATCTCAATCCCATCTTCTCCGGCGATCGTCCGGACCCATCCATCATCAAGGATGGCGACACCTATTACATGACCTTCTCGTCGTTCGACGCGTACCCAGGTCTCTTGATCTGGGCGTCGCTGGACCTGGTGAACTGGCGCCCGCTGCAAGCCGCGCTGCGTACACCGATCGGCTCTGTCTGGGCGCCCGATCTCTGCAAGCATAACGGCCGCTATTATCTCTACATCCCCGCGCGCACGCCGCAGCACCGCTCGATCTATGTGATCCACGCGGAGAACATCGAAGGCCCTTGGAGCGAGCCGATCGATCTCGGCCTGCCGCGCCACATCGATCCCTGTCACGCGGTTTCAGAAGACGGCCGCCGTTTCCTTTTCTTAAGCGGCGGCGATCGCGTCGAACTCAGCGCCGATGGTCTCTCGCTCGCCGGCGCTGTCGAGCACGTCTACGATCCATGGCGCTATCCCGAAGATTGGACCGTCGAAAGCTTCTCGCCCGAAGGTCCGAAGATCACCCGCCGCGGCGAGTATTATTACATGATCACCGCCGTCGGCGGCACGGCCGGTCCGCCAACCGGCCACATGGTCATCGCCGCGCGCGCGCGTTCGCTGCATGGGCCATGGGAGGACTGCCCGCACAATCCGATCCTGCGCACCTGGTCGGCGCGCGAGAAATGGTGGTCGCGCGGTCATGCAACTTTGATCGACGGCCCCGATGGCGGCTGGCATCTCGTCTATCACGGCTACGAAAACGGCTTCTGGACACTCGGGCGCCAAACCTTACTCGAGCCGGCGGAATGGACCGACGACAACTGGTTCCGCCCGCTCGGCGGCGATCTCTCGCGCCCGTTGCGCAAACCCTTGCCGCATCTCAGCGCCGATCACGGCGCGCCGCTCAGCGATGATTTCAGCACCGATCGCCTCGGTATTCAGTGGGCCTTCTACGATCCAGGCCCCAACGAATCGCAACGTCTGCGCCGTGGCGATTTCGGCCTTGGCATGCGCGCGAAGGGGACGAACCCCGGCGATTGCTCGCCACTCGCCTTCATCTGCGGCGATCTCGGCTACGAGATCGAAACTGAGATCGAGGTCGATGAGGGCGCTGAAGCCGGCGTACTTCTGTTCTACAATCGTCGCCTCTATGCCGGCCTCGGTTTCGATTCACGCGGCGTCGTCATGCATCGCTACGGTCTACAACGTCGCGGCGCAGCGCCCGTCGGCGACAACCCCCGACGCTTATTCCTGCGCCTACGCAACGACCGCAACATCGTCACCATCCATCATTCACGCGATGGCGTGACTTGGACGCGCCACGGCGTGCAGATGGAAGTCTCCGGCTATCACCACAACACGATGGGCGATTTCCTAAGCTTGCGTCCGGCGATTTACGCCGCTGGCGCCGGAGAAGCGCGCTTCAAGCGCGTCACCTACCGCGCGCTCTAGCTAGCGCGGCACGCCGTTTTCCAAATCCCAACGCGCCGGATCAAAGGGCGCCCGCACCTCGGCGTATGTCGGATAGCCGCCAACGTCGTTCTGGCTATCGATCACACGCCCGCGCCCCGCTTCGACATCCGCGATCAAGCGCGCATCGATCGCATCACGCGCCCAAGGCCGCGCGCCCGCATTGCGCAACACCGATGCCGCCACATCGCGCGCCGTCAGCGCCCGCAAGTCCTGCGGCCACGGCGCTTGGGCCGCGACCTCGATCAATTGCGCCGATCCATCGCCAAAGCGTCCGAACGGGGTAGGGGCCGTCGCGCCCGCCGCTGCGCTGACGAGATTGTCGCGCGCATGCAGCTCAAGCGGCCCTTGCCCGCCCAACGCAATCGCAATCGAGTCCGCCGGCGTTGACGGCCCCGCGCGAAACTCATTGCCGACAATGGCGAGGCTGCCCGTCTGATGCGGCTGACCTTCCCATTCGGTGGCGTGCAGATTGTAGTGCAGAAAGCGCCGACCCGGATTGTAGATCAGATTGTTGACCACCGCGCCCGAGGCGCCGCCCTTGAACAGCGGATTACGCTCACGATTGTTCATGTAAAGATTGCCGGCGATCAGCACGTCCTGAACATTGTCATGGATCAGGCTGCCTTTGGAATGCTCGCCCTTCGAATGCGTCGCGTTCGACAAGCCTTCGGCGACAATGTTGTTGGTGAAGCTGATCCGGTGCGAAGTGGTCTCGCGCCATTCCGCCACCGACGCGCCTTCGAAGCGCGGCCCCGACGCCGAGAGATTCTCATCTGTCGCCCACGTGATCGAGCAATGATCGACGATCACATCATAGGCGCCAGCTTCCGTCACCACGCCATCCACTTCCCAGCCGCTTTGCGGCGCCCGTTCCGCATCGCCCGGGCGCACATGCAGGTGGCGCACCAGCACATTGTGCGTGCGAATGCGCACGCCGCCGCGAATGAGCGTGATGCCCGGTCCCGGTGCGGTCTCGCCGGCAATGGTCACGAACGGCTCGCGCACGCCCAGAATTTCGCCGCCCAGATCGATAACGCCGCCGACCTCAAACACGATGATGCGTGGCCCTTCCTCGCGCAGCGCCGCATCCAATGAGCCCGGCCCTTCGGCTGCAAGCGACGTGACGCGCACGATCCGCCCGCCCGCGCCGCCATAAGGCCGACGCACCCAGCCATGGAGCGCCGACGCTGGCGAGGCCGGTGCGGTCGCGCACGCGGCGCTTGGAAAGGCGGCGACGCTGGCGCTCAGCGCAAGCAAGGTGCGGCGTGAAATCGGGCTGTGCATCCTGGTGTAATGACACCGGTAACAATGCTGAATCAAGTGGGGTTTTAGTGAGCACCCGCAGCACGCGCGGCTTGCGCCAAACCTGGCGGGGAGAGGGGGCCGTGGCGCAGCATCGCCGCATGAAAATCGCGCGCGCTTAAGCGCCGGCGCGTCTCATCGCGCAGCTCCGCGATCCGCATCGCCGCCAACCCCTGCGCCGCCGCCGCCCCCGGCTGCGCGCACATGCGCAGCACGTCTTCCTCGATGCTGACGAACGCGATGCTGTCGCCCTGCAGTTCACGCAGCTCCTGGATCGCGCGTTCGCGACTCCAGCGCATCACATGAATGCCGGTGTCCGCGACGATGCGGCCGAAGCGAAACAGCATCCATTGCAGATAGCCAAGGCGGCTCGCCGGATCGTCGGCATACGCGCCGGTCTCATCCGCCAAGCGCTCTGCATAAATCGCCCAACCTTCGCTGTAGCCGCTGGCGTAACGCGTCTGCAGCGCCGGCGCCTGCGCGGCGCGCTCGAACGGCGCCTGCAAAATATGCCCCGGCACAAGCTCATGATAGGCGACAGTCGCCAGCGTCCACTTTGGCCGCGCGCGGATCGCGCCGAAATCGACGTGATACACGCCGCCCTCGCGCCGCCCCGCCATGCCGCCCGCTTCCGCCTCCGGCGGCACAAGCCGCACTTCGGCTGGCGTGTCGGCGCCGTCCAAAACGTCGCGCAGCAAAGGCCGCACTCGCGCCAGCGCCGCGTTCATGTCGGCCACAGCCTGCGCTTTGCCTTCAGCGCTGTTCGCATAAAGCTGCCGCTCATCTGCCGAGAACGCGCGCAGACGTTCTCCCACCGACCCGCGCGTCAGCCCTTGCGCACGCAACACCACATCCGCTTCGCGCTGCAATGACCGGCAATACCCGAGCGCGCGCCGGTGCGCGTCGCGCGGCGTAACTTCTTCGCCGAGCTGAAACTGCAGCGCCAATGCATAGAAATCCGCGCCGCCCGGTAACGCCCAAACGCCCGCGTCGATCCGAGATCGCGCGCGCAACTCGGCCAATGCAGCGCTTTGCCGCCGCATCGCGTCGGCCGCCGCGCCGCTCGCGCGCGCCGCCGCCGCATCGATTGCCGCGATCGCCGCATCGAGCACAGCTAAAGGCGCTACGATCCCCGCATCCGCGTCGGTGTTGAGCTGCGCAGTCTCCGCATCGATCGCCGCCGCATCCGCATTCGCGCGCCGATACGCGCCGTAACGGTGACTCACTGCGTAGGGCGTGCCGTTGCGTCCCCACGGAAACGACGCGAGCAAACCATCGGCCCCCGAACCTTGCGCAATCCCGTCGTAGAGAATGCGACCGCTGGCGCTCAGCCGGCGCGGATCGAACACGGCAATATCGACCGCGCGCTCGCGCCGATCGGCGGTCGCCCATCCGTCCACCAGCGCGCGGAAATCGCCATCGCTCATCGGTTCGCCAGGGGGCGCGGCCGTCGCACAAGCCGAAAGCGCGCCGGCGCCAGCCAGCAAAAGAGAGCGGCGATCCATCATGCGCCCAAGCCTAAACGAACAACGGCCCACGCGCATCCGCATGAGCCGTTGTGGCGATTCAATTGTAAGCGAAGAGGGGCTTTACGCCGCCGCGACGCCCGACGTCACCGAAGCGGTCGCGCCAGCTTCCTGCGGGTCGCGCAACACGTAACCGCGGCCCCACACCGTCTCGATGTAGTGCTCGCCGCCCGTGGCCGCCGCCAGCTTCTTGCGCAGCTTGCAGATGAACACGTCGATGATCTTGAGTTCCGGCTCGTCCATGCCGCCATAGAGATGGTTCAGGAACATCTCTTTCGTCAGCGTCGTGCCTTTGCGGAGCGAGAGCAGCTCCAGCATTTGGTATTCTTTGCCCGTCAGGTGGACGCGCTGACCGGTGACTTCGACCGTCTTGGCGTCGAGGTTCACGGTGATGTCGCCCGTTCTGATGACGGAATGAGCGTGCCCCTTCGAGCGGCGGACGATCGCGTTGATGCGGGCGATCAGTTCGTCCTTGTTGAAGGGCTTGGTCATGTAATCGTCGGCGCCGTAGCCGAGGCCGCGGACCTTCGTGTCGATGTCGGCCGTGCCCGAAAGGATCAGGATCGGGGTGTTCACCCGCGCCACGCGCAGCTGCTTCAGCACCTCGTACCCGTGCATGTCGGGCAGCGTCAGGTCGAGCACGATGATGTCGTAATCATAGAGCTTGCCGAGGTCGATGCCTTCCTCGCCAAGATCCGTTGAGTAGATGTTGAAGCCTTCGGACTTGAGCATCAGCTCAATGCCCTGCGCCGTCGCGCTATCGTCTTCAATCAACAAGACTCGCATTACATGCTCCCCGTCGGCGCAACATCTCGGCAACGTTAATCCACAGAATCGTTCCGACCCGTGATTAAAGTGTTAACGGCGGTAAGATTTCTTACCTGCGCGCTTGCCTTGTTTGTTTACGCCTGCCCTCAGCGATTTCCGTTAATACGTGTGAATCAGTGTTCGCGCGTGCGAGCAAGAGTCACAAACGGACTAGAACACATTTTTAACCGCGACGTTTTGAATCGGCTCGCGAACGAGCCGCGCCGCGCAAGCGCAGCGCGTTAGGTTTTGGTTCACCATAAAAATGCAGAAGGTGTGAGGAAACTTACGGGCGCGATGCCAACACTTCTCTCTCGCATCACTGCAGACATCGACGCGCTCGATCCGCGCCGCTTCGAAGGGCGCGTGACAGGCTTGTCAGGCTTCCTGGTCGAAGCCACCGGGCCGCAAGAAGCGCTTGCACTCGGCGCGCGCGCGACGATTCACGGATCACAAGTTACGCGCGGCGAAATCGTCGGCTTCCGTGGCGATCGCGCTTTGCTCGCGCCGTACGATTCGATCGAAGCCATTCGCCCGGGCGCGCGCGTCACGCTTGAAGGCTCGGCGCCGATGGTGCGCCCGTCGCGCGCTTGGCTCGGACGCGTCATCGATTGCTTCGGTCAGCCTGTGGATGGGGCGGGGCCATTACCGCAAGGCCTGAAGCCGCGCCTCGTCCGCGCCGCGCCGCCATCCGCCCATGATCGCGCCCGCGTTGGCGACCGGCTCGACGTCGGCGTGCGTGCGCTCAATATGTTCGCCGCCCTTTGCCGGGGGCAGCGCATGGGCGTGTTCGCGGGCTCCGGCGTCGGCAAATCGGTGCTGATGTCGATGCTGGCGCGCGGCGCCAAAGCGGACGTCATCGTCATCGGCCTGGTCGGCGAGCGCGGCCGCGAAGTGAAGGAATTCATCGAGGACACGCTGGGCGAGGAGGGACGCGCGCGCTCCGTCGTCGTTGTTGCGACCTCGGACGAAGCCGCCGCCCGCCGTCGCTTGGCGCCGCACATGGCCTGCGCCGTCGCCGAACATTTCCGCGATGAAGGCCTGGACGTGTTGCTGCTTGTCGATTCCGTGACGCGTCTCGCCATGGCCCAGCGCGAGATTGGCCTCTCCGTCGGCGAGCCGCCGACGACCAAAGGCTACACGCCGTCTGTCTTCGCCGAATTGCCCAAACTGCTCGAACGCGCCGGCCCCGGCCACGAAGGGGAGAGCGGCTCGATCACCGCGCTCTTCACTGTGCTGGTCGATGGCGACGATCACAACGAACCGATCGCTGACGCCGTGCGCGGCATTCTCGATGGCCACATCGTCATGGAGCGCTCGATCGCCGAGCGCGGCCGGTATCCGGCGATCAATGTACTGAAGAGCATCTCGCGCCTCATGCCGATGTGCCACACCGACGAGGAGAACGCGCTGCTGGCGCGCGCGCGCGCCTCGCTGTCGCTCTACGAAGAAATGGAAGAACTGATCCGCATCGGGGCCTACAAGCCCGGCGCGGACGCTGACGTCGATGAAGCGGTGCGCGTGCGCCCGGCGCTGGAGCGTTTGCTTAGCCAAGGCCGTCACGAGCAAACCAGCTTTGACGAGAGTTTCGCGATGCTAGCTGAGGCGCTGCAATGAAGGCTTTCCGCACCCTCCTGAAGCTCGCGCAGCGCGATCTCGACACATTGCAGCGCGCGCTCGCCGATCAGATGTCGCGGCTGCGCGATTGCGAAGAGCGCATGCTTGGTCACGAGCAGACTTTACGCGCCGAACAACAGCTCGCCATGCTCGATTACGATTCCGCGCGCGCTTACAGCGGTTTCGCCGTGCTCGCCGCTCAGCGCCGCCGTGCGCTCGAAGCCGAGCGCGTCGTCATCAACGAAGAAATCGAGCGTCTGCGCACATTGATTGCCGAAGCGCACGTCGAAGCCCGAAAATTCGAACGCCTGATCGAGCTCGAAGAGAAGCGCCAAAAGCTCACGCAGGAGAAGCGCGAGTCCGCGGAGCTGGATGAGTTTGCGACAATGCGGGCGGCGCGCGGTGAACGGCAGTAAGGGAGTAGGGTGGTACGGCGGTAAGCAACCCTATTGCCCTACTGCCTTACTCCCATATTGTCTTACCCAGCGTTCAGCGTCTCAACCACGCGGATCACATCTTCATACGCCTGGCTTTGTGGATGGCGGATCGGCAGCGGCGTTTGAGCGCGGATCGAATCTGGCACGCGCGGATCGCGGGTGATCGCGCCCGCGAATTTCGGCTTGAAGCCCAGATATTCGTTACAAGCCAGAGCGAACTGGTCGAAGACCTTCTTGCCCTTCATCCGGTTCTCGGCCTGGTTCACCACAACCCACGGCACGATCTGCGAGCCTTGCAGGCGCATCACTTTGATCATGGCGTAGGCGTCCGTCAGCGCCGTCGGCTCTTCGTTCGTCACCAGGATCATCTTGTCCGCGGCGCGCGCGAAGCGCAGCACGGTCGGGTCGATGCCGGCGGCGAGATCGAGAATGATGCGGTCATAATGCGCCGAGATATCGTGCAGCTTCAGCGCATTGGCGATGCGCGCGACTTCCTCAATCTTGGTTGCGCCCAATTCGCCTGTGCCCGAGCGGCCGGCGATCAGATCGAAGCCGCCATTGCGGCCCGGCCCGCCCAAAACCGGCGTCACCGCCGCGTTGAGCTCATGGAAACCGCGAATGACGGAAGCGAGGTCGTGCTGCGCGCGAATGCCGAGCTGCACGTCGACATTGGCCAAGCCCAAATCGCAATCGACCAGCAGCGAGCGATGCCCCGCGCGGCCAAAAGCGATCGAGAGCATGGTCGACAGCCACGTCTTGCCGACGCCGCCCTTACCCGAAGCGACGGCGTAAATCGGCGCTGCGCGCGTGCGCGGCAGCGGCGTTTCGGACATGGCGGTTGCGCCGGTCATGCCTCGATATGAGCCGATAAGAGTTCACTTACCGTTAGCGCGGCCAGTCCTTTTGGTTAACGCGCGCTTAATTGCGAGTAATACAGCAGCTCAGACTTGGCCCATCGCCTTCAAGCGCACCTTGGCGTGCACTTCACCTTGGCCGAGCACCGCCGTCGACGGGCGAAAGCGTTCGATCAGCGAGCGCACGAACGGGCGAATGCTGGGGGAGGTGAGCAGCACCGGTGTTTCGCCGGCCTTGGCCGCACGTTCGAACGCCGAGCGCACATCGGCCACGAAATCGTGCAGCTTCGAGGGCGGCAGCGCGAGCTGACGGCTCTGGCCTTCGCCCACCACAGATTCCGAAAAGGTCTGCTCCCAGGTCGGCGACAGTGAAATGATCGGCAACGAGCCGTCCGCATTGCGGTGCTGGTAGCAAATCTGGCGCGCGAGGCGGCCCCGCACGTGCTCGGTGATGAGCACCAGGTCGTGCATCGCCGGCGCCGCCTCGGCGATCGCTTCCACGATGGCGCCGAGATCGCGGATGGAGACGCGCTCCTTCAACAGGTTTTGCAGAATGCGCTGCACGCCCGACCACGAGATGTGCGCCGGCGCGACATCGTCGAGCAATTGCTGGGTGTCTTTCGGCAGGTCCTTGATCAGCTTTTTCACTTCCGAGAAGGTCAGCAGCTCGCTCATGTGCTCCTTGATGATCTCGGTCAGGTGGGTCGCGAGCACGGTCGCTGGATCGACCACGGTGTAGCCGCGGAAGCTGGCTTCCTCCCGCGCGCGCTCATCGATCCATACCGCGTCCAGGCCGAACGCCGGTTCCTTCACCTTGTCGCCAGGAATGGCGATTCCGGCGCCAGTCGGATCCATCGCCAACAAGCCGCCCATCTTGAGCTTGCCTTCGCCCGCGTCCATTTCGCGAATGCGGATCTGATAGCGATCCGCCGCGAGCTGCACATTATCCAAGATGCGCACGCTCGGCATCACGAAGCCGTATTCCTGCGCCAGCGTCTTGCGCAACGCCTTGATCTGATCGGTGAGACGGCGGCCCTGCACGTCATTGATCAGCGGCAGCAGGGAGAATCCGAGCTCGATGCGCACGTCATCCATCGCCAGCGACGCTTGCGGCGTTTCTTCAACCGGCGCGGCGTCCGCCGGCGACGCGGCCGCCACAGCTGCGGCCTCCGCGGTCACCCGACTGGCTTCGCGCAAGCGCCACGCCAACAAGCCAGATGCGAACGCGAGGACCCAGAATGGAATGATGGGCATGCCGGGCAGCACGCCCATCGCGAACGCGCACGCCGAAACTACGCCCAGCACGACCGGGTAGGAGGCGAGTTGCTTCACCAGCGCCTTGTCCGCCGCGCCATCGACGCCGGCCTTGGTCACCAGCAAGCCTGCCGCAACCGAGATGATCAGCGCCGGGATTTGCGACACCAAGCCGTCGCCTACGGTCAACAATGTGTAGGTGCGGCCGGCTTCGGCGAAATCCATGCCATGCGACACGACGCCGATAATGATGCCGCCGATGATGTTGATGAACACGATCAGCAAGCCCGCGATCGCGTCGCCGCGTACGAACTTCGAGGCGCCGTCCATGGCCCCGAAGAATGCGCTTTCGTCTTCCAGCGCCTTGCGTCGTTCGCGCGCCTGCTGATCATTGATCAAGCCGGCGGAGAGGTCGGCGTCGATCGCCATCTGCTTGCCGGGCATCGCGTCCAAGGTGAAGCGCGCCGCAACCTCGGCGATCCGCGTCGAACCCTTGGTGATGACAACGAAGTTTACGATCACGAGGATCGCAAACACGATGACGCCGATCACGAACTCGCCGCCCATGACGAAGCTCGCGAAGGCCGCGATCACTTCGCCCGCCGCGTGCTCACCCGTCTGGCCATTGCCGAGAATGAGACGCGTGGTCGCCACATTGAGCGCAAGTCGCAGCAATGTCGTCAGCAGCAGCACGGCCGGAAAGGCGGTGAACTCAAGCGGCTTCTTGATCATCAGCGCCGTCATCAGCACGAGGATCGACGTCGTAATCGAGATCGCCAACAGGAAGTCGAGCAGGAGCGGCGGCAGCGGCACCAGCATGATCGCCAGAATGCCGAGCACGCCCACGGCAAGCGCGATCTCGCCGCGCAAGACGAAGCCGCGCAGAACGTCGAATGAGAGTGCCTGTCCCTGGGGCTGCGCCGCGTCAGTCATTTAATTGTGTTTCTCTTTAAGCAGCTTGACCGGTCGGCGGCGGCGGGATGCGTACGCCTTCGTCCGAATATTGCTTCAGTTTGTTGCGCAGCGTGCGGATCGAAATCCCCAGGATGTGCGCCGCGTGTGTGCGATTGCCGAGGCAGTGCGTCAGCGTCTCCAGGATCAAATCCTGCTCCACTTCCGCCACCGTGCGGCCCACCAAATGTCGCGCCGCTTCCTGCGCCGCCTCGATTGCCGCGCCGGTCGCATCGCGGGCGCCCACGGGCGCGCCATCCGGGGCGCGGATCGCATCGGCGCCGACATCCTCGCTGTTCGCCAACAGCACGGCGCGGTGCATCGCGTTTTCCAGCTCCCGCACATTGCCAGGCCACGAATGCGCCTGCACCTGCGCGAGCGCCTCCTTGGACAAGCGCCGGGCAGGGCGGCCATTCGCGCGCGCATATTTGTCGATGAAGAATTGCGACAGCGCCGCCGCATCGTCCTTACGCTCGCGGAGCGGTGGAATGCGCAGGTTCACGACGTTTAGGCGATAGAGCAGGTCTTCGCGGAATTCGCCGCTGCGCACCATTTGACCCATGTCGCGGTTCGACGTCGCCAACACACGAATATTCACCGGCACCGGCTTGGAGCCGCCGACGCGGTCAATCACGCGCTCCTGCAGCGCGCGCAGCAGCTTCGATTGCAGCCGCAAATCCATTTCCGAGATTTCGTCCAGCAGCAGCGTCCCGCCATCTGCTTCCTCGAATTTGCCGATGCGCCGGGCCACCGCCCCCGTGAACGCGCCCTTCTCGTGTCCGAACAATTCGCTTTCCAGCAATTGCTCGGGAATCGCGGCGCAATTCACTGCGATGAACGGCTTGTCCTTGCGCTTCGACTTCTTGTGGACGTAACGCGCAATCACTTCCTTGCCGACGCCGCTTTCGCCGGTGATCATGATCGAGGCGTCCGAGCCCGCGATCTGATCGGCAAGCGCAATCACCTGCTTCATCGCCGCGTCTTCGACGATCATCGGCTTATCATCGTCGCACACCGCCGCAAGCACCGCCGCGATCAGCTCCGCGTCGGGCGGAAGCGAGATATATTCGCGCGCGCCTTGGCGAATTGCGCGCGCCGCCATCATCGGATCGACGCCGACGCCTGCCGCCACCACCGGCACAACGATGTGCTCTGCCTCGTTCGCCGCGATCAGTGCCGCAATGTCGAGCCGCGCATCGACCATCAACAGATCGGCGCCTTTGCCCGCGCGCAAGGCATTCGTCGCTTGCTCGATCGTATCGACGTGCGCGACCTTGGCGCCATGCTTCATGGCGATCTGTGTGGCGGCGGAGATTTGTCCTCCGAGCGGGCCAACGATCAGCAAACGCATACTCATTCTCCTCGAGACGCCGCGCTCTAGGCGGCGTCGCCGTCCTTGATGATTTCCGTCATGGTCACGCCGAGGCGATCATCGACGACGACAACTTCGCCGCGCGCCACGAGGCGATTGTTGACGTAAATGTCGATGGCTTCGCCGACCTTGCGGTCGAGTTCGATAACCGAGCCGCGCGCCAGCCGGAGCAGGGAAGCGACTTCCATGTTTGCGCGCCCGAGCACGGCTTGGACATTCACGGGCACGTCATATACGGCGGCCAAATCCGAGGCGGTGCGCTCGCCGCCTTCCACGGCCGTCTCCATCGGCGTCGGCGTGAACTCATCGAGCTTCAGGTCACTCATGTTTTCCTCACGAATGCGTCGTCGGCGCCGCGAGCGCGGCTTCGATCAGATCTTCAATGCGCTTGGCGGCGTCTTCCGGATTCATGCTGATGATGCCGTCGGACCAATCGATGCTCACCTCGCCGGCGCGCATGCCGGGCTGGGCGCGCACCAGGATCACGCCGCCATAGCCGTGCTGATCCGCCATCGCTTCGATCCGCGCCTTCAGCGTTTCGCACGCCTCCGGCGCCAGTTTCACCACGAGCCGGGGATGATGACGCAGCGTGTCCATCACGGCTTCCACCGCCACGGCGGCGCGCTCCACGCCATAGGCGTCCAGCGCTGCGCCGGCGATCTTGCGCGCCGCCGCCAAGGCAACGCGCGCCGCTTCCTCGCGCATCGCGCGGCTTTCGGCTTCGAGCTGGGTGATGAGTGTGCTGGCTTTCTCCGCCAGCGCCTGCAACGCGGCGGCGCTTTGCCGTTCCGCCGCCGCCAAGGCATCGTCGGCGCCGCGCTTATAGGCGGCCTTGCGCTCGGCCTCGACCTCATCGAGTTCGAACTTCTTCGGCGCCGTGTTGACGATGCCGCCGTCCGGCGTGAATTCGGTCTCGAAGGCGTATTTGCGGATGTTGCTCATCAATAGATCAACTCGTCTTCGGCCTTGCCGTCGGACAGGACGATCTCGCCGCGCGCCGCGAGGTCCTTGGCGATCGCCACCATGCGGGTTTGCGCGGCGTCGACGTCCTTCAAGCGCACGGGCCCCATGCCGGCCATTTCTTCTTTCAGAATCTTGCCGCCGCGTTCGGACATGTTCGAGAAGAAGAGGCTCCGTAGCGAGTCCGAGGCGCCCTTCAGCGCAAGCGCCAAATCGCTCTTGTCGACGGTGCGCAGCAGCGTCTGCACGCCGCCCGAATCCAGTTTGCTCAAATCTTCGAACACGAACATCAGCGCGCGGATGCGGTCGGCGGACTCGCGGTTTTTTTCCTCCAGGGAGCCAATGAACCGCGCTTCCGTGGCGCGATCGAAATTGTTGAAAATCTCGGCCATCATCTCGTGGCTGTCGCGCTTGGAGGTGCGCGCCAGGTTCGACATGAATTCTGTTCGCAGCGTGAGTTCGATCTTCTCCAGAATTTCGCGCTGCACCGGCTCCATCGCCAACATGCGCTGCACGCATTCCGAAGCAAAATCCTCCGGCAATTCCGCCAAGACCTTGGCGGCGTGGTCTGGCCGCACCTTCGCCAGGACGACCGCGACCGTTTGCGGATATTCGTTCTTCAAGTACGCAGCCAGAACCGTCTCGTTGACGTTGGCGAGCTTGTCCCAAATGTTGCGGCCGGCGGGGCCGCGAATTTCCTCCATCAGCGCATCGACTTTTTCCTTCGGCAAGAAAGCCTGAAGCATGCGCTGCGTCTGCTCATACGAGCCCATCAGAGCGCCCGAGCCGGACATCTTGGTCACGAACTCGACAACCAGCGCTTCCACTGTCGCAGCCGGCACCAAGCCCAGCGACGACATTGCCTGCGAGACCTCCTTGATCTCGTCCTCTTCGAGCATCTCCCACAGCGGCTTGGCGGCTTCGCCAAGGCACATCAGCACGATCGCGGCCTTCTCCGCGCCACTATAGCGGGAGATGTCCGACTTCTCGGAAGCTTTGGCGGCGTCGGCCGCGCTCGGTTTCGCCACAGCGTTCATCGGTTACAACGCATTGTTCAGCCAGCCGCGGATGATCTGAACGGATTCATCAGGGTGCTTCTCGACCACGTCCGCCACCTTCTTGACGGAGGAAGCGCGGACGCGACCTTGGATTTGCGCGATATCGATAGCGTCGTCGAATTCCTCCGCCGGCGGCGCGGGCAGGGCCGCCGCCGCGCCGGCCGGCCCTGGCAGGGAGGGAATAGCGCCAGCCGGCGCCGCCGCCGCGTTTTGGCCGCCGCGCATCAGCCCGGTGATGAGCGGACGCAACACGAAGAAGACGAAGGCGAGCGAGGCCATCAGAGCCGCGCCGAGCTCGACAATGCGCATCGTGTCGAAATTGTCGAAGAAGCCCGGCTCGGCGTTTTCGCCGCCTATCGGCATGCGCGCAAACTGCGTATTGACGACCTCCACCACGTCGCCGCGCTCGGCGTTGAAGCCCACGGCCGAGCGCACCAAGGCCTGCAAACGTTGCATCTCTTCTTCCGAGCGCGGCGCGTAGGCCGGCTCGGCCCCGTCCGCGCCCGGCGTCGTCACGCCGTCCACCGCCACTGCTACCGAAAGGCGGCGAATGCGGCCGCCTTCGCTCACTTCCGTGCGCGTCGTGCGCGAGATCTCATAGTTGACCGTTTCCTGGCTTGACGAGCTTGTATCCTCGGAGCCGCCGCCATTGCCGGCATTGTTCGGGTCCGGCACGTTGGCGCCTGCGGTCGCGGCTTGGGCACGCGCGCCGTTCGCCGAGGTTTCTTCTGTCGTGGAGGTCGAGCGCACCACCCGGCCTTCCGGGTCGAACCGCTCCGACGTCTCACTGACGCGGTTGAAGTCCATTTCCGCGGTGACCTGCACGCGTGCATTGCCTTGACCGACAACGCCTTCAACGATGTCCGTCACGGTGCGGCGGATGCGCTCTTCCATCGCCGTCTGCCGAGAATCGATGCCTTCGGCGACTGCGCCTTCTTCGGTCTGGGCCGCGGCGAGCAGGCGGCCCGTCTCATCCACAATGGTGACGCGACTGGTCGTCAGGCCAGGCGTTGCGCTCGCCACCAAATTACGGATCGCGCGCACTTGGTTCGGCGTCAGCTCATCGCGACGCAGGCGCAGGACAATCGAAGCCGAAGGCTGCTCAGCATCGCGCGAGAACAATTGGCGCTCGGGCAGCACCAGGTGGACGCGCGCCGAGGCGATGCCGTCGAGCGAGCCAATTGTGCGGGCGAGCTCGCCTTCGAGCGCGCGCAGGCGATTGATGTTTTGCTGGAACTGGGTCTGGCCCAGCGCGTCCGGTTCGTCGAAAATCTCGTACCCGATCGATCCCTGGGAGGGCAGACCCTCGGCCGAGAGCATCATCCGCGCTTCCAGCACGCGCGAGCGCGCCACGAAGATCGATGAGCCGTCGCCGCGCAACTCGTAAGGAATCTCGGCGGCTTCCAGGCGTTGCGTGATCTCGGCCGCTTCGCGCATTTCCACGCCCGAGAACAAGAGCGCCTTTTCCTCGCCGCCCATGCGCACCACGAGCGTGAAGATCAAGGCGGCGGCCACGGCCGTGATGCCGAGCGCCGCGATCAAGCGCGTCGGTCCTGCCTTTAGAATCAGATCGAGTAATCCGTTCACGCCCCAGCCTCGTCCCGCAAACACGCGCGAAATGGCCCCCAAATCAGGTGGGCAAATCTCGCCGGTCGGCAGAAATTGCCCATCGGGACGTGAAGCAATCGTTAACCACGATGTTGACGCGCAAAGGCCCCCGCCGGTGAGGGTGGGGGCCTTGTAAAAGCGTAGCTTTGAGCGGCGCCGAAGGCGCGGCGCGTTATTGAGACGGCGCGCCGCGATAGTGCTGGATGCGCGTCGTCCGCAGGCCAGGCAGGCCGTGCTTCTCGATCGACTTGCGCCAGCCGTCGAACTCTTCTTCCGAAAGGCCGTAGCGCGCGCACGCGTCCTCAAGCGTCAACAGACCGCCGCGCACGGCGGCGACCACTTCAGCCTTGCGACGGATCACCCAACGCGTGGTGCCCGGCGGCGGCAGGTCGTCCAAAGTGAGCGGGTTCCCATCAGGACCCATCACCATCCCATCATAGCGGCGTTGCTTCTGCATAGCGCCTTTCTCCTTGTTTCTTCCGCACCACCATAGATCGGATGGGCTAAGAAACGACTAAGACCAGACGTAAAATCTGATAAGGCGCGTGTCCTAAATTAGTACACGGATTCTCTTACTCGTTTCTTACCTCCAATCCTTCAGTTTTAGCGCTTCACCATCAGGAGTTCTTCAAGCATTTGGTCGGCCGTGGTGATGATGCGCGACGCTGCTGAATAAGCGCGCTGCGTGGTGATCAGGTTCGTGAATTCCTGCGCGAGGTCGACGTTGGACGCCTCCAACGCGCCCGACACGATGCGGCCCGCGCCGCCCGCGTTCGCGGCGTTGATATTGTAAAGACCAGAATCCAGCGTGGTGCGGAACGCGCCGCCTTGATCCGGCGCCAGGCCGTTCGGATTGACGAACGTGGCAAGGGGGATCTGATAGAGCGCGCGCGCCCGCCCGTTCGAGAATTGCGCCGTCAGGAAGCCGTCGCCTTCGAGAATGAGGCCGACCAGATCGCCCGGCGGCACGCCGTCGACGTTCACCGAGGTGATGCCGAAACTCTTGGCGTTTTGCGCTACGCCATCGAGGTCGAGCGTCAGGTCTTGCGGCGCGGCGCCGGTCGTGGCGGCCCAGTTGATGGTAAAGTTCTGCAAGCCGGCCGACACCGTGTTCACCGTGCCGTCGGTATTATAAGTCACGGTGCCGGAGCCGAGCAGACCGCCGGTGGCCGCGCCGCCCGTGATGTTCGTGTCAGGGCGGGCATAAACTTCGCACTGCCACGTATTCGGACCTGTCTTCAGAAAGCCGAACGAAATGGTGCGCGGCGCGCCGAGCGAGTCATAGACTTCAAGCGAGCTTTCAAAATGCGCCGTCACGTTGCCGAGCGCGAGATCGCCCGCAACATAGGCGCCGCCATAAGCAGTCTGATCCGAATTCAAGTTGGCGCTAACGCGCACGTTCGCGGACGCTTCCGCCAATCCGCCAACGCCGGAGATGTTGATCGGCTCGATCGCAGAGAGCGAGGTGGGCGAGGAGACCACGGTGCCGTCGCTATTCACGGGCCAGCCCTGCAGATAGAGGCCCTGCGCGTTGACCATGTAGCCGTCGGCGTCGATCGTGAACGAACCGGCGCGCGTGAACAGCACCGAGCCGCCGTTGGAGAGTTGGCTCGAGTTCGGCGAGACGATGAAAAATCCGTCGCCCGAGATCGCCAAGTCCGTGGTCGAGCGTGATTGTTCGAGCGAACCCTGCAGCGAAATCTGTTGGCGCGTCAGCGGCAGAACGCCGCCGGCGTTGTAGGTGGTGTTCGAGTTTTGCGCGTTCACCAGCGCGGAAAAATCCACGCCTGAACGCTTGTAGCCAACCGTATTCACGTTGGCGATGTTGTCGGAGATCGCGGCGAGCGCGCTTGAATTGGCGGTGAGGCCAGAGACGCCCGCGCGCAAGGCGGTATAGATAGACATAGTCCAGCTCCATCGCCGGGCGTTGCTCGCGCCGCGGCATCAAAGTTGTCGAATGGAGCGCTTCTGCGCGTGTTGTGAGCGCCGGCGTTCGGCTAGCGCTTTGGTTCAATCACCCGAGTACGGATCTGATCTTGTCGAAGGTCCGAATGCCCGATGGTGTGATGATCGAAGGTGATGTGCCCGAGAAATCTACGCCCATGATGGTTTCACGAACGCGAACAAGCGTGTCGACATCTTCGCCATCCATGCGTGCTTCGATGTCGAGCGTGTAGACGCCGTCCGCGGCGGTCTCGCCGTTGGTCTTCACGCCGTTCCAGGTAAACAGGTGTTCGCCTTCGGTGATGGGCAAATCTTCGGTCGTGTAAACAGCGCGCCCGGCGCTATCGCGCACCGTGATCTTCACGCTGTCGGCGCCGCCGTCCGGCAGCACATACGCCCAATTCGCTTCGCCGCCCGCGAGGTAGGTCTCATCGGCTTCGACGATCGCATCCTTGCCCAGATAGGAGAGCGCCGCGCTGGCGGATGCCGCCTGAAATTGTCCGACCAGCGATTCCATTTGCTGGTTGGTGCGGATCTGCTGCTCAACCTGGCTGAACTGCACCAATTGCTGCGTGAATTGCGTCGAATCCATCGGCGCGAGCGGGTCCTGGTTTTGCAGCTGCGCCGTCAACAGCGTCAGGAACGTATCGAAATTGTTCGCAAGCGACGCCGTGTCGGATGCGCTTTGCGAAGCTGTCGTCGTCGCGCCGCCGACGCCGTTATTCGCATTGATCGTGCTGAAGTCGACCATCGCTCAATCCTTACGCCATCACGTCGACGCGGACGCCGCGCCAACGCTCGAGGCCAATGGGCCGCGCCAATGGGGCGGCGGGTTCAAGGGGTTCGTCGTCGCTGCTTGAGTGGCGCGCGCTCTCGCCGTTCGCATCTTGCGCGTCTTCGCGGCTCTGGCGCAGATCGAACGAAAGCCCATTATCGGTCAGTTCGAGCCCGGCCGATTGTAGGCTCTGCTCGAGCTCCCGCGCGTGCCGCGCCAATTCCGTCAACGCCTGCGGACTGTCGGCGGCCACAACCGCCGTGACCTTGTGATCGCGCGTCACCTCAAGCCGCACCTCGACGCGGCCAAGCTCCGGCGGATCAAGCCGCAGTTCAAACTTGGTGCTGCCGCCGTCAAAGCGGCGGATGATTTCCTGCGCCACCTGCGTCGAGGCGGGTGCGGCGCGCGACACGTGATCGGCGTTCATCGCCTGCGTTTGCGCCGCTGCGTGCGCGGTCGCCGCGCTCAGCGCGTTGACCGGCGCTGTCGCGCTCATGCTCTCTGGCGCGGCGCTCGCGGCGAGCGCGGGGGCGACGTCGGCTGCGACGGGCTGCGTCGCCGGCGCGCGCTCCACGTTCGCTTTCGCTTCGCCGCGCGGCGCGGATTTCTCAAGGGCCGCCGCGAATCGTTCTTGCACCGACGCATCGTCTGGCGCCGCGTGCGGCGCCACGCGCTCAACCGGCGCATCCGTTGCGAGCGGGCGCGGTGCGGCGTTCGGTGCGGGTGCGGCCGGCTGCGCCGCCTCGCCATCAATCACGATTGGCGCGACCTCAGCGGCGTCGCTCGTCTCCGTGTTCGCCTTGGCGTGGCTTGGCTGCGGCGCCGCGACTGGCGCCGTGACCACGTTGGGCGGCGGCGTCACACTGGCTGGCGCGGCGCGCGCCACGTCAGTTACCGGCGGCGGCGTCTCGGTCGGCGCCGCGTCAGCCGCTTTCGCCGCCGCTTCCACGGCCATATGCGGCGTGGCGCTCTTGTCCTGTGGCTTCGTCTCGGGCGTCGGCGCGTCCGCCTTCACATGATTTTGCGGCTTGGTGTGCGACGCGGGCGGCGTGTTGGCGTCAGCAACAGACGCATCAGCCTCCGGCGCCGCATTCTGAGCGGGCGGCGTAATCGGCGTCGGCGGCAGCTCCGGCGCCGCGTCAGGCGCCGGAGCTTGCACCGGCGCGGCGCTCTCCGCCGTGTTCTCTACCGGCAGCGCATCGTTCGCGATCAATTGCACCAACACCGGCGACGCAATCGGCGTCGGCGTGGGCGCGGGGTGTTGGACGGGTTGCGGCGCTGCATCGGCGTTTTGCTCGGAGGAGGGCGCGTCCGTCGCCGCCTCTGCCGGCGCCACGTTGCTCTCTTCCGATGGTTCCGCGCCAGCTGTGGGCGCGTTCGACGAGGCGACCGGCGGCGCGACAGGCTCTTCGGTCTCCGCCGCCAGATGATCGCCAAAGCTCGGCTCATCGCCACGCGCGGCTTGTGGTGCGGGTGCGCTCTTCGCGGCCGCCGGTTTCGACGGCGGCGGTGCGCTCACAAGAGCCTCGGCGGCGTAGCTCATAAATCCCCCAAGCCGCACGCAACGCGGCTCGTGGTTCAGAGCAAACCTCGGGCCACAGCGTTTACCATAAGAAAATCCAGCAAAAACAGTTCACTAGGTGACGGCGCGCCGCCTGGCCGCGTCGTCCCTAGGCAGAAACGACCTGGACCAGCCGGCAAGTCCTGCCGGCCCTTAACCCTGGCCCCATCCTTGCGATGAGTCTCTGGAACCACCGCGCACGGGCGCTGCCCGCGCGTCGGCGATGACGGAGAAAAGCGTGTTACATCAACCGCTTGCCAGCGCCTCAGCAGCGCTCTTGGGGCCATCGGCCGGTCGGCAAAATCGACCGGGCGCCGGGCGCTTTCTGCCGGGCGCGCCGTCATGAGCCTGTCCGCCATTCTCACGACCGGCCTTTCCGGTCTGCGCGCCTCGCAAACGGCGATGGGCGTGGTTTCGCAGAACATCGCCAACGTCAACACGCCCGGCTACGTCCGCGCCGAAGTCAATTACACGCCGCTTGTCATTCCTGGCGGCAATGGCGGCGTGCAGGTCGAGTCCGTCACCCGTGCGGCCGATCAGTTTCTTTCAACCGCGAGCTATATCGCCGCCGCCAGTCAGGCGAGCGCAGCCGCGCGCGCTGACCTATTGGGCCGCGCGCAGGAAGCATGGGGCGACCCGAACGGCGAAGCCTCGATGTTCGCGCAGCTCGACAATTTCTGGGCGGCGCTCGACCAGCTCGGTCTCGATTCGTCATCAGCCCTGCGCCGCGGCGACGCCATCTCGTCGCTGCAGGCGATGTTCTCGGAAGTGAACCGCATCGGCGAGACGATTCAGTCGCTTATCGTCGAAGCGGATCAGCGCATCGCCGATGGCGTCGATGAAGCGCAGAATCTGATGAACCGCATCGCCGAACTCAATCAGGAGATCAGGCTCAACAAAACCACCGGCGCCGATGTCACCGCCGCCGAGAACGCGCAATCGTCGCTGATCGACAATTTGTCCAAATTGATGGAAGTCCGGGTCACGCAGCAGGACAATGGCGGCGTTATTGTCCGCACGAGCGGCGGCGCATTGCTGGTCGGCGCGGAGGCCGCGACGCTGCAATATCAACCAAACGACGCCAATTTCGCCACCCACGGCGTCATCATTATCAATCCGCAGCTCGGTTCGAACACCAATCTGGAACCGATGCTGATGGGCGGCGAAATCCGCGGTCTGATCCAAGCGCGCGACATTGATCTGCCGGCGCTCGCCGAAGCGCTTGGCGGTTTCGCCGCCGAGTTGGGGGATGCGCTGAACGAAGCGCATAACGACAACACGTCCGCGCCGGCGCCTTCAAGTCTCGTCGGCCGCCAGACTGGACTGATCGGCACGGATTCGCTCGGCTTTACCGGCAACGCCATCATCGGCATCACCGATCCGCAAGGTTATCTCTCGCAGCGCCTGACGATCGACTTCGACACGGGCATGATCACAGGTGAAAATCCGGCGGCCGGCTACAGTTTCGCCGCTGGCGACGTCAACGCTTTCGCCACGGCGCTGAACAACGCGCTCGCCGCCGCGACCCCTGCCGGGTCGGCCAGCTTCAGCGGCGGCGTGCTGCGCATGAACGTCAACAATGGCGGCGGCGTCTCGATCCAGCAGGACCCTGCCGATCCAGCCGACCGCGCCGGCCGCGGCTTTTCCCACTTCTTCGGCCTGAACGACCTCGTCTCGCGTTCGACGCCAATGTTCTTCGAACATGGCATCCCGGGCGGGGACACGCACGGCTTTGGCGCCGGCGGCGAGATCACTTATCAGGTGCGCGATGCGCTCGGCCGCATCACCGGCACGCGCACGATTGCCATCGCCGGTCCGCTCGCCGCGCCCGGCGCGACGTGGAACGATCTCGTATCCGAACTCAACGCCGCGGGCGCCGCCGGCCTCGGCGACTACGGCGCCTTCAGCCAAGATCCCGCCACGGGAAAAATCTCTTTCTCGTCGAACGAAGGCTACACTGTCGAATTGCTCAACGATTCTACGCAGCGCGGCGACACCGGCATGTCGTTCACGGCGCTGAATGGGCTTTCCGGCGCCTCCACTATGTCGCGTGGCATCGACATCCAGGTGTCGCAGCGCATCGCCACCAACCCGATCTTGCTCGCGGTCGGCAAGCCGGACATGACTGTCGATGTCGGCAACCGTCTCATCGAAGCCAGCGACAATCGCGGCGCCGCGTCTCTGCTGGCTATGCGCGACACGCCGCGCAGCTTCGGCGCCAACGGCGTGCTCACCGCGCAAACCACGACGCTTGCGAACTTCGCTGCGCGCCTGGGCGGTGAGGCTGGACGCATGTCCTCCGACGCGGACCGGGCCTACACGGCCGCCACGGCCGTGTTCAACGCCGCCAACGATCGCCGCGGTCAGGTCGAAGGCGTCAACATGGATGACGAGCTCATGAAGATGACCGTCTATCAGAATTCCTACGCCGCATCCGCGCGCGTGATCCAAGCCGCGACTGAAATGCTCGACGTCTTGATCGCGCTGGGCGCACGCTAACGGAAGAGAAGGCTCATGAGCGCCGTTACTCTCGCATTCATCAACCAGTCCATGTCGGACCTACGTCGCCTGACGGACCAGTTGACTGACTTGAACCGGCAGATGTCGACCGGCGCCAAGCATCACGACCTGAAGGGCTATGGAGGCGCGTCCAGCCGTTTGCTCTCCGCGCGCACCTTGCTCACGCAATCAGATTCCCGCGCCTCCACGCTGGAACAGATGCAAGCGCGCTTCGGCGTGCAGGGCTCAGCGCTCGGCCAAGTCGCCGACGCCGCCACCTTGCTCTCGCAATCGATCCGAGAGGCGATCAGCGCCAATGACGGGCGCGGCATCATCACCGAGCTCGAACTATCCTTCGCCAGTGTCGTGCAGGCGTTGAATGAAACCTGGAACGGCCAGCCCATGTTCGCTGGCGAACGCCAAGGCCTTGGCCCGATTAAGATCCAAACCCTTGAGCAATTGAAGACGGCGATTACGCCTGCGGCGCTGTTCGACGAAGCCGCCCGACATCAGGTCATTGATCTCGGCACCGGTTCGCCGATCATCGTCTCGGCCAAGGCGTCGGAGCTCTCTCAGCCCTTGTTCGACACGCTGCGCGAGCTGAAAAACCTGCTCGACGATCACGGCGGCACGATCGGCCAGCCGATTTCCCTGGAGCAGCAAAACGCGTTGCAGCAGATTGCCGAAGGCCTCACCGCCCACGCCTCGCAATTCACCAACGAGCAAGCGCGCAACGGCCAAATCCAGAAGCGCTTCGAAGTGGAGACCATCCGCCTTCAAGAGCGCTCCGATCTCATCAAAAAGGAGATTGGCGAGCAGGCCGACGCCGATGGCGGCGAGGTCGCGATGCGGCTCTCGACCCTCAGTCTACAATACGAAGCTGCAGCAAAAACCTTCGCGGAGCTTTCAAGGCTCTCGCTCTTGGATTATCTCTAAGCCTTCGCTCCGGGCCTTGAACCCGGTGGGGAAGGGTAAAATGAATAACACCGTATCGGACCGCCGGCTTCCAGCCGGCCCAACGCCTGCTGGCGTCCCTCTGAATTCCCTGGGCTTCGCCAAGCCGCCGTCGCAAACCCGCGTCGTCGCCGCCATGTCCGGCGGCGTGGACTCGTCCGTGGTTGCAGCAATGCTGAAGCGTGAAGGCTACGACGTCATCGGCGTCACGCTCCAGCTCTACGATCATGGCGCCGCCATCAACAAAGCCGGCTCCTGCTGCGCAGGGCAGGACATCCACGACGCCCGCCGCGTCGCAGATGCCATCGGCATCCCGCATTACGTGCTCGATTATGAAAGCCGTTTCCGCAATGCGGTGATGGAAGATTTCGCCGACACCTATCTCGCGGGCGCCACCCCGATCCCCTGCGTGCGCTGCAATCAAACCGTGAAGTTCGCGGACTTAAAGCGCGTCGCCGAAGACCTCGGCGCCGATTGCTTGGCCACCGGCCATTATGTGCAACGCATTGACGGCCAAGCCGGCCCAGAACTGCATCGCGCCGCCGACGCCAGCCGCGATCAAACCTATTTCCTGTTCGCCACCACGCGCGCGCAGCTCGATTATCTGCGCTTTCCGCTCGGCGGCCTGCCGAAAACACAAGTACGCGAACTCGCCGCCGAGCTTGGGCTCCGCGTTGCCGAAAAGCCGGACAGTCAAGACATCTGCTTCGTGCCCAACGGCAAGTACCAAGCCGTGGTCGAAAAGCTGCGTCCTGGCGCGATCGAACCCGGCGAGATCGTCCACGTCGACGGGCGCGTGATGGGCACGCATAACGGCGTGATCAATTTCACTGTCGGCCAACGCCGAGGCCTGGGCGTCGCCACTGGCGAGCCGCTCTTCGTCGTCAAGCTCGACGCGCCCAACAAGCGCGTCATCGTCGGCCCACGCGAAGCGCTCGGCGTCACCCGCATCGCGTTGAAAGAAGTGAATTGGATCGGCGAGCATGTCGCGTCCGATGAAGAATTGAACGGTCGCGAAATCCTAGTCCGTGTCCGCTCCACCCGCGAACCCATGCCAGCAACGCTCCGCATATCTTCCCGCGCGCGCGGGGGAAGTGTCATGACCCCGGACTCGATCCGGGGGATTGACGAAGGGGGGCCCCGCAAAACGACTTTGATCTCAACCGTGGCGCCGCAAGAAACCTCCGCGCCGCGTTGGCACGTTGACCTAGCGACGCCCGAAGAGGGCGTTGCGCCGGGCCAAGCCGCCGTGTTCTATGATCCACAAACCTCGCGCGTCCTCGGCGGCGGCTGGATCATGGCGACGGAGACCAAGTGAGCCTCGACGACGAAGCCCGTGCGCTCCTCACCGAAGTGATGACGCCCAAACGCCGCGCGCGCGTGCGTCTCGCTGAACCACTGCGCGAGGCGCAAAGCTTTGAGATCGATACGCCCGCCGGCAAGATCGCCGCGTGGCGCCTGGGCGAGGGACCGGCTGTGCTCTGCGTGCATGGCTGGCAAGACGACAACGCGCTCTGGTCGCCGCTCATTCAAGCGCTCAACGAACTCGGCATCGCCACGGTCGCGCTCGATCTCCCCGGTCACGGTCATTCGCAAGGCGATCAATGCACGCCGATCGGCGCCGCCGCCGCGATCCAAGCCATCGCCGCGCAACTCGGCCCCATCGATAGCGTGGTCACGCATTCGTTCGGCGGCCCCGCCACCTCGATCGCCATCAGCAACGGTCTCAACGTGCGTCGCGCCGTGCTGATCGCTTCGCCGCGCGGGCGTAACAAGCGCTGGTTTCACATCGCCGAAGAGCGCGGCATCTCCGAAGACGTGGTCGAACGCGCGCGCGAACTCTACGCCGCCGATGTCGGCGAAGCCCAAGCCAAATTCGATCTCGCCGAAATCGCCAAAGGCTTCAAAGCCGAAGCGCTCATCCTGCACTCGCTCGATGACGACGCCGTCGAATGGGACAACGCCCAAGCCATCGCCGATGCCTGGCCCGGCTCCGAACTCGTCCTCTGCGACGGCCTAGGCCACCGCATGATCGCCCAAGACCGCGCCATCATCGACCGCGTCGTTCAGTTCGTGGCCTAAACTGGCAGCGTCTCCGTCGCCCGCAACACCCGCTCCACATCGCGCGGCGACACAATCTCCGCCGCCTCCGCCTGCGCGCGTTTCCAGCACGCAAACGCAGCCTTCACCTTCGCGCGGCCCTCACGCGTCAAGCGCACGCGCTTTACGCGGCCATTCTCCGCGTCCGGAAAAATCTCCAACCAGCCCAGCTCTTCCAGCGGCCGCAACGTGCGCGACAACGTCGACAGCGAAAGCTCACGCTTCTCCGCCAGCCGCGACATCGTCAGTTCCGGCTCTTCCGCGCTCGCCACCAGCATGCCGAATTGCGACATGGTCACGCCACTCTCGGCCATGCGCGCCTCGTAGAGCGCCAACAGCCGCTTCGTCGCCATACGCATGCGCAGATAAAGGCATGGCGCGGCCTCATCAGCGCTGATGCGTGGTGTCAGCAATGGTTCGGCCTGTCGTTTCGGCATCTTGACGATCGCGTGTCCCGGTTCTAAGTCCACAATACTTGTATATACAACCAAGGCAAGTCCAGATGGCCGATACGGAACAATTCGACCCGCAGGCCGCCGCTCAGCGGCTCATGAGCATGACCGGCCTTGAGGCCATGCAGCTCCTCGTCAAAGGCCAACACGGCGCGCCCTCCATCGCCAAGACGCTCGGTTTCACGCTCGCAGAAGTGGAAGAGGGCAAGGCCGTTTTCATCGGCGAACCGAGCGACCGCGTCTTGAACCCGCTCGGCATCGTCCACGGCGGCTTCGCGCTCACCTTGATCGATAGCTGCACCGGCTGCGCCGCGCACACGACGCTGCCGGCGGGCGTCGGCTACACCACGATCGAAACCAAAGTGAATTTCGTCCGGGCCATCACGCCTGCCACCGGTCCCGTTCGCGCCGAAGGTCGCGTTGTGGCGCGTGGTCGCACCATTATCACCGCCGAGGGAACGCTGACGGATTCCAAAGGCAAATTGTTGGCGCACGGCACCTCGACGCTTATGGTGCTGCGTCCAGAAGCGCGCGGCTGAACGCCCGCGACGGAAAAGAGGAAATCATGAGCGAAGATATCGTCATCGTTGGTATGGCCCGCACGCCGATGGGCGGGCTCTTGGGCGATCTCGCCAATCTCGCCGCACCCGACCTAGGCGCGATCGCCGTGAAAGCCGCCATCGCCGAAGCCGGCACGAACGGCGCCGATCAAATCTTCATGGGCAATGTGCTCAGCGCAGGCCTTGGCCAAGCGCCGGCGCGCCAAGCCGCGCTCAAAGCCGGTCTCGCGCAAAGCACCGAAGCCGTCACGCTCAACAAGATGTGCGGCTCGGGCCTGCAAGCTGTCGCCATGGCGCGCCAAGCGCTGCTCGCGGGTGAAGCCAATTCCGTCATCGCTGGCGGTATGGAAAGTATGACGCGCGCGCCGTTCCTGATGGCCAAACACCGCGGCGGCCAAAAGTATGGCCACGACAAACTCTTCGACCACATGGCGCTCGACGGCCTCGAGGACGCGTACGAAGGCCTCGCCATGGGCGTCTATGCCGACGCGACCGCCAAGGACTACCAATTTTCCCGTGAATCGCAGGATGCCTACGCGCTCGAAACGCTGCGTCGCGCGCAAAGCGCCACCGCCGAGGGCCGCTTCAAGCGCGAAATCGCGCCGATCGAATTGAAGAGCGGCAATATCGATGCCGACGAACTCCCGCGCAAAGCCCGCCCGGATAAAATCCCGTCGCTCAAACCCGCCTTCACGCCGGACGGCACCGTCACGGCCGCCAACGCCTCGGCCATCTCCGACGGCGCCGCGGCCCTCGTGCTGATGCGCAAATCCGACGCCGAGAAGCAGGGTAAGAAAATCATCGCTCGCATCGTCGCGCAAAGCTCGCACGCGCACGAGCCGGCCAAGTTCACCACCGCGCCTGTGCCCGCGATCCAAAAAGCACTCGCCCGCGCCGGCTGGAAAACCAGCGACGTCGATCTCTGGGAAATCAACGAAGCCTTCGCCATCGTGCCTATGATCGCGATGAAAGAGCTCGGCATCAGCCACGACATTATCAACGTCAACGGCGGCGCCTGCGCCTTGGGCCACCCGATCGGCGCGTCCGGCGCGCGCATCCTCGTCACCCTGCTCGCCGCGATGGAAGCGCAAAACGCCAAACGTGGCGTCGCCTCGCTCTGCATCGGCGGCGGCGAAGGCATCGCCCTCGCGGTGGAGCGTAACTAAGCCGAACGCGGCGCGGGCAGGGCTTACGAAGCCAGAGTCCGCGCCGCGATCACGGCCATGGACGCCAGCCCAATCGCGCAAAGTTTCTCCGCGCCGTCCTTGACGACAAAACAGCGCGCCTCGACCACCGTGATCGTCGAGCCCGCCTTCACCACTTCGGCGCGGCACAGCAAGCGCGCGCCCAAAGCCGGCGCCACGAAATTCACTTTATACTCCGCCGTCAGCAGCGATTGCCCTTCACGCAACGTCGTGCCCGCCGCGGCCGCCGTCGCATTGTCGATCAGAAATCCAACCGAGCCGCCGTGAAAGAAGCCATGCTGCTGCGCGACTTCCTTGCGAAAATCCATCGCCAACGTCACGCGCCCGGCCTCGACCTCAAGGATTTCACACCCCATATGCGCAAAGAGTCCTTGCGCATGGAGTTCGCGCGTAATCAGCGTGCGCGCGAGTTCAGGCAGCTCCGCCATGTTCGTCTCCTAAAATGCGGCGACGAGGTCTGGCGAAGCGCCGCCGCGTAAGTCAATATTGCCGCTAGGAGGGGCCGATCATGCCTCAATGGTTTGCGGTGGTTTTTGTCTGTGCTCTGGCGTTCGCCAATCCCTACGCCGTAGCGGAGGCGCAAACGCCGGAACAGCAGATTGAACTGAGCCGTGTCGAACGCGTCGGCCACGACATCTACGAACACGATCGCGCCGCTTGGCTCGGCACTGACGCGTTGCGGGAGGAATTGGGCGACGAAGTCGGTCTCAGATTGCGCGGGTGGATCACAGAGCGCGACGGCGACGCGGTGATTGTTACGTTCGTGAGTGGGCCCGATTCGGGGCCCCGCGCCCTCTATCGCGCCACGCTGCGCGGCGACGTCTTGACTGCCAGCGGAGTTGCTGACGCACCACTCACCGACGCTCAAACGCGACTTTTTCACGCCAGGCAAACGGCTATGGCGTCTCCATTCGCGCCCTGCTCGCCAAACTACAATACCGTGGTCATCCCCGCCGTCGGCGGTGAGTTCGCCGACGTCTACTTACTCCCTGGTACAACGGATGCGAATGTTGTCCCCGTCGGGGGCGCCTATAGAGTGCGCGTGAACCTGGCGACAACGGAGATCATCGAGACGCAAGCGTTCAGCCGCTCGTGCCTCGTTTTGCCGTTCGAGCGCGCCGCCGTCGGCATGTTCATGACACACCTCGCGACCCCGCTGCCGACCGAAACGCATGTGTTCATAAATCTCTCTTTCGGGAAGGCGCTCTTTATTGGTATTGGCGCTGAAGTGTGGAGCATTGAAAACGGGCGAATTCGGCTGGTGCGGCCATGAACGACGAACGCGTCCCCGCTCACTTCCGCGAACAAGCTGGCTTCTGCCTCGAATATGGCTCGCCGTTCACCAGCGATCTCATCCATCGCATGGCCGATGATTACGAAGCCAACGGCCCGACCGCACGCATCATCGGCGAGTGGCCCACCAACCCGCGCGCCGATGCGCTCGCACTGCGTCTCACCGGTGCGCTACACTCAGTCTCGCTCACCCAGCGCGATCCCGCGCTCCACGCACTCTACCCCGCGCAAAACCCCGCTTGGCGCATGGACGAGATTTGGCCTGTCGCGCGCACGTTCTTCGAACGCGAACGCGCCTGGGTGCAGGATTTTATAAAATCGGCGCCGCAGACCAACGAAACCCGCCGCGCCATCGCGCTGCTCGCCGGCTTCCTCGCCTTCGCGCAACATTGGAAAGGCCCGATCGACACGCTCGAAATCGGCGCCAGCGCCGGCCTCAATCTCAATTGGGATCGCTTCGCCTATCGCACGCAATCCTGGTCCTGGGGGCAGGGCAGCCCGGTCGTCATCGACACCGATTGGAACGGCGCCCCGCCGCCGCTCTCGCCAATCACAATACGCAATCGCGCCGCCTGCGATCTCAATCCGCTCGACATTCGCGATGAAGCCGCGCGGCTCCAACTCAAATCCTACATCTGGCCCGATCAAGCCGATCGCCTCGCGCGCTTCGATGGCGCTGTTGCACTCGCGCTCGAACACGACACGCGCGTCGATCGCGCCGACGCCGCCCAATGGCTCGCGCAAAAGCTCGCCACGCGCGCGCACGACGCCGCCACGATCGTCTATCATTCCGTCTTTCTACAATACCCGCCGCGCGAGGCGCGCGAAGCCATCATCAACGCCATCACCGAAGCCGGCGCGCGCGCCACATCGTCGGCGCCCATCGCCTGGGTCCGCCTCGAACCCGAAGCCGTCACCGACGGCGTGCATAACGGCCTCCGCTTCGTCGTCGACCTGCACACGTGGCCGGGCGGCCAACGCCAAATCCTCGCTTACACCGACGGCCACGTCCGCAACATCTGGAGCGCCAACTAAAGAACCCTCTCCCCGAGAGGGGAGAGGGCAGGGTGAGGGGGGAGCGCAGGTGGTCCGAAGGATTTCCGCTCTTGGCCCACAAGCGACATTGACGACGTTCACACGAGAGCCGATTTTCCAGCTATGCGACCACCGAAGACGCGCATCATGTATGTCGAGAGCAAGTCGGGCACGTTGAACGGCCCGGCGCGGATCGGTCGCGTCACATTCTCAAAGACGGGAAAGTCCATCACCTACCGGGGCCGCACGTTCCAAAGCCTCAAAGGTCGTGGGTTCAAGGCCAACTATTTCGACGTGGAGACAGGCGAAGAGTTTTGGATTTCGGGGCCGCGCAAAGACGGCCAAGATCGACTTTACCCGGAGAGCACGCAGGCGGTGGAAGTGGACGCCGACGTCGCGGAAGAATACTGGCAGGACATTCGCGGTCTGCAGCGCGCTCCCGCCTAAGGTCATGTTCTGGAGAAGCTGATGTGGTGGAAGCTCGCAGCATTGACCCTGCTTGCGGTCGGGTTCGTTGTGCTCTTGGTGATGCCAATCGGCCCGGTTGACATAGTCGTTGAAATGCCCCGCGCTCGCGCCAACGGCTCCCTCAGCACCACAGAGGTAGAGGGCGGCATCGCATTAGTGGCGACGGTCATCACTTATGGGTTGGTGGCTGCGGTGCTCGCGCTGATCGGTTGGCTCATGTGGCGTGTTATCCGTCACCATCGCAGCTTGAAGGACCGCGTTTGATGACCGTTGTCGGCGAATAGCAGACGATGCCGGCTCCGCGCAAAACCGTGCCGAGCGCAACTCCGCACGGCACAGCGCCGCGCCCCTCAATTATGCGTCGGCCCCATGCCGACATAGCCCAAGGTCGCCGCGCGATAGATTGCTTGCGAGCGGCCGACGACATCAAGTTTGCGCGCCGCGTTGGTCATGTGAAAGCGCACCGTCGGCACTGAGATGCTCATGATCGTGCTGATCTCGGAATCGGTCTTGCCCGCCGCCGCCCACTTCAAGCACTGGATTTCGCGGCGCGTCAGTTGCGGCGGCGCGATCGCCGCGCCGTGCATCGCGCGTTCGTGCTCCGTCGCGACGAATTGCAGCGCCAACACGTGCAACTCGCCCGCATGCGCGTTGAACACGCGCTCGACATCGAACTCAGGATCGGCCGTCGCCCACACCACCGCGCCGATCACGCCAGCCGGCAAATAGGCCGGCACGATGATCGCCGCGCCAACGCCAAAACGTTCGGTCGGTCCTTGCGCGTTCACGCCGTCCAGAGCGTGCGTCGACCGCCACGTGCCCAGCTTGCCGTGATGATAGAAGATCGGCTCCGAGCACACCCGCACCGCGTGAATGAAATAGGAGCGCAACGCGAAGCCGCGGTCTTCCCAATAGCGCAAGCCGGGATCGACCCATTTGAACAACGTGCCGGCGAAGGGTTTGCCGTTAGAATCGCGGATCGGCGCGGGGCTGCCGATGTCGGCGCTTGCTGCGATGCAAGGTAAGCCGATCTCACGCCCTTTCGCTTCCACGCGCAGCGCAAGCGCATCTACCGCGAGCGCAATTTTGCGCTCATTTTCGTCCCTCTCAGTTCCGCTAGCTTGTTGTATCATGCCATAATTGGAAATCTGCTTAAGTGGATCAGCCCCGCGCGAACTTGACTCGTGCGTCGTCTTTTACACGAAAGCATGAGTGTGGCTGCAAGGACAGTTGAAAAGTCTGACAGTCGAAGGGCGGGGCAGGCATGAACCTCGAGCTTGAAGACGACGAAATTCAGTTTCGGGACGAGGTACGCGCTTTCCTTAGGGACAATCTAACGCCGGAGCTCGCCGCCGGCGGCCGTTCGGCGACGAGCGTGTTCTGCGATCCGCAATATTCCTTGCCATGGCAACGCATCCTGCATGCGCGCGGTTGGGCGGCGCCCACTTGGCCAAAGGAATTCGGCGGCCCCGGCTGGAGCGAAATGCAGCGCTACATCTTCGCCGAAGAATGCGCCCGCGCTGGCGCGCCGAATCTGGCGCCGATGGGGCTGCGCATGGTCGGCCCCTGCATCATGCATCACGGCACGCCTGAACAGCGCGCCTATTATCTGCCGCGTATTCTCTCGGGCGAAGATTATTGGTGCCAAGGCTATTCCGAGCCCGGCGCCGGCTCGGATCTCGCCAATCTGCGCACCCGCGCGGACTCCGACGGCGATCATTACGTCATCAACGGCTCCAAGATTTGGACCACGCACGCGCATTTCGCCAACATGATGTTCGGCCTCGTGCGCACCGATCCGGACGCCAAGCCGCAAAAGGGCATCACCTTCCTCTTGATCGATATGAAAGCGCCGGGCGTGACCATCCGGCCGATCATCAATCTCGCCGGCGAGCACGAACTCAACGAGGTGTTCTTCGACAATGTCCGCGTGCCGAAAGCCAATCGCATCGGCGCCGAGAATGACGGCTGGACCGTCGCCAAATATCTGCTCGAATTCGAGCGCGGCGGCTCGTTCGCGCCGGCTTTGCGGGTGTGTCTGAAGCGCATCCGCGCCGCTGCCAGCGCCGAGAGCGAATTGGGCCCGCCACTCTTGGACGATTCCGCCTTCGCAGCGCGGCTTGCCAGCGCCGAGATCAAGGTCGAAGCGATCCAGATCACCGAACATCGCGTCGCCAGCGCGTTAAGCTCCGGCCAAAACCCTGGCCCGCTCTCGTCCATGCTGAAAACGCAGGGCACGGAGATGTTGCAGAAGATCGAAGAGCTCGGCCTCGATCTCGCCGCGCATTACGCGCCGGTCGCGCGCGCCCACGCCAATGGCCACGGCGCCAACGAGCCGCCCATCGGCAATGACGCCGCCGCGCGCTATTTCAACAGCCGCGCCGCCTCCATCTATGGCGGCTCCAACGAAATCCAGCGCAACATCATGGCGCGCCTCGTCCTCGGCCTCTAACGCCACTGGGCGCCACAAAGAAAAGCCGCCGCCTGCGAAGCAGACGGCGGCAAAGGGCGCGCTCTGGGAGAACGCGGGATCAATAATTGAAGGTGAGGGAAGCGCCGTAGGTCGGGGCCATGCCGGGGAAGCGCACGACCACGTTCGCGTTCGAGGCCACCGACGTCCAATAATAGGTGTCGGTGATGTTGCGGCCCCAAACCTGGAGCGCCCAGCGATCGTTCAGCGCATGCACGCCAACGCTCGCGTTCAACACGCCGTAGGAATCGATGGCGAAGGTCGGTGAATCGCCCAGGTCGGCGGCCGATTCATCTTGCCAGCGGCCGTTGAGCGCGGCCTGGAAGCCCAGCGTGTCGCTCAGCTCGCGCTCATAGAGCACGGTGCCGCTCACTTGCCATTCCGCGCTGTAGGGGAACGCCACATCGTCATAGAAGCGTGGCGTGCCGGCGGGGCCGGTGCCTGAATACTCGATCACGGCCGTATCGAGATAGGTCGCCGAACCGATCAGGGTCAGATTGTCGGTGGCGCGCCAGGTCACGTCCAGGTCCACGCCATAGGCCCGCGATTCCGGGATGTTCTGCAGGCGCGCGAGCGCGGTGTAGATCGGGTCCGCGAAATACGTGCTGATCTGCTTGTCTTCGTAATCGTAATAGAAGGCCGACACGTTGAACTGCACGGCGCGATCGAACAGGCCGAGCTTGGCGCCGACTTCATAGGCCAGCAGCGATTCTTGCGTGGCCGGCGCTTGCTGGGTCGAGGTGCTGGCCGCGTTCACGGGCGTGACGCCCGCCTTATAGCCCTGCGACACAGACGCGTAGAGCAAGGTTTTGCTGTTCATTTGCCAATCAAGGCCCAAGCGCCAGGAGACATTGTCTTCCTCAAGCGTGTGCGCCACTTGGCCGAACTGGCCAGTGATCGGATTGAACGTGTTGCACTGGTTCATGGTGATCGGCGTCGGCGTCGGCAACGCGTAGATCACCGTGTAGAGATACCGGTTCACGGCGTTGACGTTGGCCAGCATCGAGCCGTTGAAGTCCGCGGAGCAGCCCTCATAGGAATGCTCGTCTTCGGTGTAACGCACGGCCGTGGTCAGAGAGAGCGCATCGCTCAACGCCCATTCTGCGTTGGCGAACACGCTGCGGGTTTCCGCTTCCATGCTCGCCAAGTCGCGATAGGTGCGGAACGCTTGCGCCATGTCCAGCGGCGTGTAAGCGCCGGGACTGTAGAAGCCCGGCAGTGGGTTGATTGTGCCCGGCGGGTTGTAGGTCAGCGGCTCGATGCCGGCGAGGATCAATTGGCCGACCGTACGGATACGGGCGACGTTGTAATTCTGGCCGAGCAGGGTGCGGTTGTTGTCCTGGATTTCGTCCGCGCCGTAATAGGCGCCGATCAACCAACGCACGCGTTCGTTTTCGCCTTCGATGCGCACTTCCTGCGAGAAGGTTTCGACTTCGCCGTCGAGTTGCTGCAGCAGCACTTCATAGGGCGCGCCGCTCCAATCCGAGAGCGCGTCGCGCTCAAGGTGGTTGTAGCCGGTCAATGACACCAAGCGCATGTCATTGGGGAGCTCCCAGCTCAGACGCAAAGCGCCCGCCCAGAAGAAATTGTCCTCCGCCAGATCGCCCGGCAGACCCGCGCCGGCGCCGATATCGGCGCTGCGCACGCTCTCCGGCGCCCAATCGGCTTGGGTGGAATCGGTCGGGAAATTGTTCTGGATGTAATTGACCAAGCCCGCGCCGGCGGCCGGGTTGTACAAGCCGCCGGCGTTGAACAGCGCCGCCGCCGGATTGAGCGCGGGGTCGGTCGCCGGCGTGAAGCCAATGCCCTGGCCGACGATCGTGTCGGAACGGTTTTCCCAGGCCGAGAGCGTCAGTTCAGCGAGGAAATCGTTGGTGACGTCCCATTCAAACCGCGCGCGCCCTCCCAAGCGATGAATTTCGCCCTGAGTTTCGTCGCGCGTATTGCTCTCTTGCCAACCTTCATCGCTGTCTTCGGAGCGGAAGGCGACGCGGAAGCGGAAATTGTCGCTCAGCGGGGCGCTGAAATAGCCTTCCAGATTGTGCGTCTGATAATTGCCCCATTCGCCGGTGAGCGACGCTTGAATATCGTCGGTCGGGCGATTGGTGATGAAGTCAACAAGGCCCGCCGTCGTATTGCGGCCGTAAAGCGTGCCTTGCGGGCCCTTCAGCACTTCGACGCGCTGGATGTCGAAAATCGGCCCCGTCATCATGAACGGGAAGGGGTACGCCACTTCATCGACATACGAGCCGACCGTCGAGGTGGCCGACAAATTGATCGTGTTGAAGCCGATGCCGCGCAGCGTATAGATCGGCACGCCCTGATAGGATTGCTGCACCGAAAAGCTCGGCGCCACCGACGAGAGATCGCGCACATCGGTGACATGCAGCTGATCGAGCTGTTCGCCGCTGAAGGCTTGAATGCCCATGCCGACCGTGTTGGCCGTCTCCTCGCGCCGATTGGCCGTCACGACGATCTCGGAGCCGTCCGCGACCAGCGGATCGGACGATTGGGCGAAGGCCGCCGGCGCGCTGACGAGCGCTGCGGCGGACGTGCTCACGCACAGGATGGCGCGCAGCAGGTGCGTGCGGTTCATATATTCCCTCCCAACGCGGCTTATTGATTTTTTCCCCGCCGCGACTGTGCCGGATGCTCAGTGAGGGGGGTGGGCGGCGCCAAGCTGTTGGAATTGATAGGCGCTAGGGAATGCCCGCCGAAAACGGCCCAGGGCGTAAGGTAAACCCGGTAAAAACCGCTCAAAGCTCCCCTACGGCAGCGCCCGACCTTGGCGGCGCGGGCGGGCTGATATAGGCACCCGCCCCATGACTCCCCGGGACAGAATCCGCAACTTCTCCATCGTGGCCCATATCGACCACGGCAAATCCACGCTCTCCGACCGTTTGATTCAGCAGACGGGCGGCCTCACCGCGCGCGAGATGACCGAGCAGGTGCTCGACAACATGGAGATTGAGAAGGAACGCGGCATCACCATCAAGGCCCAGACCGTGCGTCTGGATTACCGGGCCAAGGACGGCAAGGATTACGTCCTCAATCTGATGGACACGCCCGGCCACGTCGACTTCGCCTACGAAGTCTCGCGAAGCCTAGCGGCGTGCGAAGGCGCGCTGCTGATCGTGGACGCCTCCCAGGGCGTCGAAGCGCAGACGCTGGCCAACGTCTATCAGGCGCTCGAACTCGATCTCGAAATCGTGCCCGTGCTCAACAAGATCGATCTCCCGGCCGCCGAGCCGGATCGCGTCAAGCAGCAGATCGAGGACGTGATCGGCCTCGACGCCAGCGACGCCATCCTCGCGTCCGGCAAAACCGGCGAGGGCATCGATGAGCTGTTAGAGGCCATCGTCACCCGCCTGCCGCCGCCCAAGACCGGCGACCGCGACGCGCCGCTCAAAGCCATGCTGGTCGACGCCTGGTACGACGCCTATCTCGGCGTCGTCGTGCTCTTCCGCGTCATTGATGGCGTGGTGAAGAAGGGCATGCGCGTGAAGCTCATGCAGACCGGCGCCGATTACAACGTCGATACGCTGGGCGTGCTGCGGCCCAAGCGCGAAGAGGTGGCCGAGCTTGGCCCCGGCGAGATCGGCGTCTTCACCGGCAGCATCAAGGAAGTCGGCGACGCCCGCGTCGGCGACACCATCACCGAAATGCGCCGCGAAACCGCGCAAGCGCTGCCAGGCTTCAAGCCGGCGCAGCCGGTCGTGTTCTGCGGTCTCTTCCCCACCGACGCCGCCAATTTCGAAGACCTCCGCGCGGCCATGTCGAAGCTCAGGCTGAACGACGCTAGCTTCTCCTACGAAATGGAAACCAGTGCGGCGCTCGGCTTCGGCTTCCGCTGCGGCTTCCTCGGCCTCTTGCACTTGGAAATCATCCAGGAGCGCTTGAGCCGCGAATTCAATCTCGATCTCATCGCCACCGCGCCCAGCGTCGTCTATCGCGTGCATCTCAACAATGGCGAGGTGAAGGAGCTGCACAATCCGGCCGATCTGCCGGACGTGGTCTATATCAAGGAAATAGAAGAGCCGTGGATCAAAGCCACGTTGCTCACGCCCGACGAATATCTCGGCGCCATCATGAAGCTCTGCCAGGATCGGCGCGGCATTCAGAAGGAGCTGAATTATGTCGGCTCGCGCGCCATGCTGGTCTATGAGCTGCCGCTCAACGAAGTCGTGTTCGATTTCTATGATCGGCTGAAGAGCATCTCAAAAGGCTACGCCAGCTTCGATTATTCCATCATCGATCATCGCGAAGGCAATCTGGTGAAGATGTCGATCCTGGTGAATGACGAGCCGGTTGATGCGCTCTCGATGCTGGTGCATGCCGCGCGCGCGGAATCGCGCGGCCGCGCCATGGTGGAAAAGCTGAAAGAACTGATCCCGCAGCACATGTTCAAAATACCGATCCAAGCCGCCATCGGCGGCCGCATCATCGCCCGCGAAACCATCAGCGCGCTCAGGAAGGACGTGACCGCCAAATGCTATGGCGGCGACGCCAGCCGCAAGCGCAAGCTCTTGGACAAGCAAAAGGCGGGTAAGAAAAAGATGCGCCAATTCGGCAAAGTCGACATCCCGCAAGAAGCGTTCATCGCGGCGTTGAAGATGGATGGGGATTGAGGACGAAATCGAGCGAGTTGCAGAAGGCTGAGGCTGAGCGCGTGCAGCGGCGCATGAAACGGCGCGCGGGCTTCCATCGTAAACGCAGGGCCGCGCAGGAGCGCTTGCAGCGTCGATGGGCGCACGCAAACTGGCGCTCCCCCTGTTTGCACTTCCCCCAAAACAGGCCAATGATTGGGGCTTAAGATGCTTCCGGGGGGAACATGGCGCCGATCCAGATCAGCCGCTTGGTTTTGAACGCTTTTGTCGTCGCTTTGCTCGGCGCGTGCGCCGGCGGCGGTGGTGGCGGCGGCGGAGGCGGCGGGTCGATCGTATCGCCGCCGCCTCCACCGCCGCCGCCGCCCTTGTTTCCACCGCTCGCGCCGCCGCATGCGCCCGGCGACATTCCCAATCTCGCGGGCGCGGAATTCACCAACAATTGGGGTCCAGCCGGCTCAAACGCGCAAATCGCCTGGCAAAACGGCGCAACGGGCGCAGGCGTGTTGGTCGGCGTGATCGATGACGGCATCGATCCCGATCATCCTGAACTGATCGGCCGCATTTCGCCGGCGTCGGTTGATATCGTCGCCGGGCGCGACGCGTTGGTGACGACGCAATCGCATGGCAGCGAAATTTCGTCGCTGATCGCCGGCAATTACAACGATGCGCAAACCGTTGGCGTCGCCTACGACGCGACCATCCTGGCGATCCGCGCCGACACCGCCGGCGGTTTCACCTATAGCGATCTGGCGAACGCGCTCGATTACGCGGTGGCGCAAAATGTCGACGTGATCAATCTGTCGCTCGGCGGTTCGGCGTTGCCGCCGCAATCCTTTATCGACGCGATCGAACGCGCGACCGACGCCGGTGTGATCCTGGTCGTCTCCGCCGGCAATGACGGCGATTCCGGCGCGACGCAGGCGAATTATCCAGGCTTGCTGGCCGCGAACCCCACCGTCTCGAACGGGCTCATCATGGTGGCGGGCGGACTCAATCCGAACGGCACGCTGAACACCGTGTCGAATCCGCCGGGCTCGACCCTAAATTATTATCTGACCGCCCCAGGCTGGCAGATCATCGTGCCGGATCACGGACCAGTGGGGCCAGTCGTGGGTTTTCAAACCTGCGGGCTGGGGCCCAACGGCGATCTCTGCCGCATTCAAGGCACGTCCTATGCGTCGCCGCATGTCGCGGGCGCGGTGGCGCTGGTGATGGATGCGTTTCCATCGCTGACGCCGTCGCAAGTCGTCGATCTGTTGCTGACCACGACGGATGATACGGGCGCCGCCGGCACGGATTCGCTGCATGGGCGCGGGCGCTTGAACATTGGTCGCGCCTTCCAACCTGTCGGGCCATTGGCGGCGCCTTTGGTGGCGGGCATGGCTTCAGTGACAGATACGACGCCGCTCGGCGTGTCGGGGCCGGCGTTCGGCGACGGCATTTACCAGAATAGGTCGCTGTGGTCGGTGGCGGCGTTCGATTCCTATGGGCGCACCTTCCAGCTCGATCTGGCCGACAATTGGCTGAGCGCGGGCGCGGGGCCGGGGCGGGTCGCCTACGCACCACGTCTGTGGCGCAGCGCGCACGATGAAAACGGGCTACGGGTGCAGATGTCGTTCGCCGACGACATCGCGCCGGATTCCTATCGTGTCGCGATCGATCGCGCCGATCTGCAACAAGCGCCGACGCGCATCGATGCGGAACTGGGCGCGGGGCTGAGCGTCGCGTTCGCCGCCCATGGCGGGCGCGCGCATTATGAAGAGGGCGATGCGGTCGGCCATCTGGCGGCGATGAACGCGGATATGTCATTGAGCTTGACCAGCCGCTTGGGCGAGCACGCGCGGCTCTCCTTGATCACTGAGACGGCGCAGGCCGAGCAAGGGCTGGGCTTTGTCGCCGATACGCGTACGGCGCATGCGCTGCGCGCAAGCTTCGACGCGGCGGCGCATGGTTTTGACGTGACTTTGGGCGCGATCCGGGAGGAGGGTGCGCTGCTCGGCCTATCGTGGACCGAGAGCCTAGGCGATACGCCGACGGGGGAGACGAATTTCACCGGCGTGGCGTGGTCCTATGCGGCCTCGCCCGATTTGCGCTTCAACGTGGCCGGCGAATATGGCGTCTCGGACGCGGCGCAAATGGGCTGGCTGCGTGTCGTCTCGCCGCTGCGCACGACGGCGTTCTCGCTGCAGGCGGAACACGATTTCACGCCGGAATTTTTGCAGGCGTTGCGCGAGGATGGCGTGGGCTTTGTGCGCGTGTCGCTGTCGCAGCCGATGCGCGTGGAAGATGGCGAGCTGAGTTTCATGGCGCCGACGGCGAACAAGTACGGCCGCCGTTCGCTGCGCTACGAGGAACGCAGCTTCGCGCCGACGCCCAGCGGCCGCGAGCTTCGCTTCGGCGTAGGCTACAATTACTTCGCCGGCGAGACGCTGTCGGCGTTTGGCGAGACGCTCTACGTGCTGGAGCCGGGGCATATTGCCAGCGCAGAGCCGGAGACGCTGCTGCGTTTCGGTATTCGCGTCGCGAATTAGAGCTTGTCGGCCAGCGCGCGCAGGTCCTTCACCTCCTGCGCCCGCTCACGCGGCAGGATCACGATCGCATCGCCGCTGGCGACGATGACGAGGTCGCTGATTCCAGCCGCGAGGATTTTCACACCGTCGCTGCGGATGAGATTGTTCTGGGCGTCGCGGGCGAGTACGGGGCCGTGCAGCGCGTTGCCGGCTTCGTCCTTGGCGGCGAGCCGCCAAATCTCATCCCACGACCCCACATCGGCCCAGCCCATCTCACACGGCACGACGGCGGCCTGCGCGGTTTTCTCCATCACCGCGATGTCGAGCGGCAGCGACGGCACGGCGGCGAAGGCCTCGGCGTCCAGATGAATGTTCACGCCCTCACGCCGCGCACGCTTCAGGGCTTCGAGCGCTTGGTCTCGGATGGCTGCACTCGCCGCGAACTCGCGCAGCAGCACGGCAGGGCTGAACAGGAACATGCCGCTGTTCCAAGCGTACTCGCCCGTGGCCAAGTACGCGCGCGCGGTCGCTTCGTCAGGCTTCTCGCGGAAGCCATCGATGGCGAATACGCCGTCGCCAAGCGCTGGCCCGCGGCGAATGTAGCCATAGCCCGTGGCGGGGCGGTCGGGCGCGATGCCGAACGTTACGATGCGTTCGCGCGCGAACGGCGCTGCTTGCGCGATGGCGCGATGAAACGCAGCGACATCGCTGATGATGTGGTCGGCCGGCAGGAGCAGCACGAGCGCATTTGGATCGAGTTCAGCGCCCAAGGCTGCGGCGATGGCGCCGACGGCTGCGGTGTTGCGCGGCGCGGGCTCGAACACGATGGCGGCGGGCGCGGCAATGCTTTCGCGGACGAGATCGGCGTGGCGCTCATTGCAGAGCACGAGCGGGGGGGCGAACGAAAGCGCGCCCGCTTCGCCGCTGACGCGGGCCGCAGTTGCCGCGATCATGGTCTCGGCGCCGCCCAGGGCGTGGAATTGCTTCGGCCGCGCCTCGGTCGAAGCCGGCCAGAGCCGGGTCCCCGCGCCGCCGGACATGATGGCGGGAATGATACGATAGGTTTGCATTGTCCCGGTACTCATGGCTCGTTCTTGCAATGGCGTACCGACGCCTGCAAGAACGCGCGCGCTGGTTGCGCAAATTAATGCGAGTAAGGTTTGGAACGTCTCTGAATGAGCCAAATTCCGTTCGACGCCGTCCGATCCTGGTTATTCCGGGACGCGCTGCCCTTCTGGGCGGCGCACGGGGTCGATCGCGTCCATGGCGGCTTTCTTGAGGAGGTAGCGCTGAACGGCGCGCCGACTGCCTGCGGCTACAAGCGCGTGCGGGTGCTGTGCCGGCAGACCTATGCGTTCGCCCATGCGGCCCATTTGGGCTGGGCCGAGGGCGATGCGCTGTCGCGGCTCGGTGTGGATTATTTGAAGGCGCATGCGCGCCTGCCGGATGGGGGTTGGGCCAAGACGCTTGCGGTCGACGGCAAGATCATCGACGCGACGCCCGATCTCTATGATTTGTCGTTCGTGATGTTCGCGATGGCGTGGCGCTATCGAATCTCAGGTGATGCGGATGCGCTCGCGCTCACGCATGCGACGTTCGATTACATTCAAACGCACATGCGCGGACCGATCGCGGGCTTCTGGAGCAAATTGCCGGCGGGTACGCCGCGGCTTCAAAACCCGCACATGCATTTGACCGAGGCCTGCCTCGCGGCGTTCGAAGCCACCGGCGAGCAGCGCTTTCTCGATCAGGCGGCGGAGCTGATCGACCTCTTGCGCACGCGCCTCTTCGACGGCCACACGCTCGGCGAACGGTTCGACGAGGATTGGAAGCGCTTGGGCTGCGAGGAGGGACGTGCGGTCGAGCCGGGGCACCATTTCGAATGGGCGTGGATCCTGGCGCAATATCAGCGCCTCACCGGCGTTGATCGCTCGGCCGAAGCTCAGGCGCTCGCGGAATTCGCCGAGCAATATGGCGTGGATTCCATTTCGCACGCGGTGTTCGATCTGGTACGCGACGACGGCGCTCCCTTACGCAAAAGTTCGCGCGCTTGGACCAATACCGAGCGTATCAAGGCGTGGCTGGCGATCTTTGAGCTGACCGGCCGTGATCCAAGCGCGGAAGTCAGCTCAGCGCTCTGGCTTTTGTTTGACCGCTATTTCGCGGTGCCGAAGGCGGGGGCGTGGATCGATCAGTTTGACGGCAATGGCGAACCCATGGTCCAAGCTGTGCCGGCCTCGATCGTCTATCATCTGCTGTTGGCGTTTTCCGAAGTGCTGCGTCTGGAACCCCGGCTCAAACCCGCACCGCAATCGCGCTCGTGATCCGCGCGACAATCACCTCGGTCGCCTCGGTGGGACTCAGTTTGGTGGTATCGATGTGGATCTCCGGCGCCAAAGGCGCCTCATAGGGCGAGTCGATGCCGGTGAAGTTCTTAAGCTCTCCCGCCCGCGCCTTCTTATAGAGACCCTTGGGATCGCGTTCCTCGGCGACGCCCAGCGGCGCGTCGATGAAGATCTCGAAGAACTCATCCTTGGCCGCGAGTGCGCGCGCCATGTCGCGCTCGTGGCGGAAGGGGGAGATGAACGCCACCAGCACAATGAGCCCAGCGTCCGACATAAGCCGCGCCACTTCCGCGACGCGGCGAATATTCTCAACCCGGTCCGCCAGAGTGAAGCCCAGATCGCGGTTCAGCCCATGTCGGATGTTGTCGCCGTCCAACAGCACTGTGTGTCGCCCCAGCGAGACCAGACGTTTTTCAACGAGATTAGCGATCGTCGACTTGCCCGCGCCCGAAAGCCCGGTGAACCAAAGGATCGCGGGACGCTGCCCCTTGATCGCGGCGCGGGTCTTGCGATCCACTTCGAGCGCCTGCCAATGCACATTGTGCGATCGGCGCAATGCAAAATGGATGAGGCCCGCGCCCGCCGTCTCGTGCGTCTCTGAATCGATCAGGATGAAGCCGCCAAGCTCGCGGTTTTGCTCGAAGGCGTCGAACGCGATCATCCGGTCGAGGCTCACATTGCAGACGCCGATCGCATTGGCGTCGAGCTGGCGCGTCGGCTGCTTCTGAAACGTCTCGACATCGACGCGGTGGCGGATTTCCGTGATCGTCGCGTTGGCGTTGGTCGTTCCCAACTTGAAAGCATAGCGTCGGCCCGGGAATAATGGCGTCTCGCTCATCCAGATGATCGTCGCCTGGAATTGGTCGGCGATCTCGCAAGGCGCCTCGGCCGAAGCGATCACATCGCCGCGCGAGCAATCGACGTCGTGATCCAATGTGAGCGTCACCGATTGCCCTGCGATCGCCTCGCCCAAATCGCCATCGGCGGTGACGATGCGTTCGATCCTGGCTCCATGTCCGGACGGCAGAATTCGAACTGCATCGCCTCGTGTGACCGCGCCGGAGGAGAGCCGTCCGGCAAATCCCCGGAAATTCTGATCCGGGCGGATGACGCTTTGCACGGGCATCCGCCATGGCGCACTCGCGCGATGCACGTCGTTGGGTTCGGCCGATTCCAATAGTTCCAACAGAGTTGGCCCATCGTACCAGGGCGTGCCGGACCCGCGTTTGACAACGTTCTCGCCCGTGACCCCCGAAACCGGGATCGCCGCCAAACGCGCAAGATTGAGCGTCTCCGCGATCGGTACGAACGCTTGAACCGCAGCATCAAAACGCTCGCGCGCGAAGCCGACCATGTCCATCTTGGTCACGGCCAACAAGATTTGGCGCACGCCCATGAGTGAGGCGATGAAGGCATGACGCCGAGTCTGGGTCAGCACGCTCTTGCGGGCGTCAACGAGCAGGATCGCGACATCCGCGCTTGACGCAGCCGTCACCATATTGCGGGTATATTGGGTGTGGCCTGGCGCGTCGGCGACGATGAATTTGCGCGTCGCCGTAGTGAAATAGCGATAGGCGACGTCGATGGTTATGCCTTGCTCCCGCTCAGCCATCAGCCCGTCGACCAACAATGCGAAATCTAATTCGCCCGCACGCGTGCCGATGGCTTTTGAATCCGCTTCGAGCGCCGCTAATTGGTCGCTCGTGACATTGCCGGTGTCGTAGAGCATGCGGCCAATCAGAGTGGACTTGCCGTCGTCAACGGAGCCGCATGTCACCAGACGCAGGAGGGAGGTCTCAACAGCCATCAGAAATAGCCGTCCTGCTTCTTCTTCTCCATCGAAGACGGCGTGTCGCTATCGATTAGGCGGCCCTGACGTTCACTCGATTGGGAGCGCAGAAGCTCGACGATAATGTCACGAACCGAAGTCGCCTCACTCTCGATCGCGCCCGAGAGCGGATAACAGCCCAGCGTCCGGAAGCGCACGCGCTTCACAACCGGCGTTTCGCCCGGTTCCAGCCGCATACGTTCGTCGTCGACCATGATCCACGCGCCCGAGCGCTGCACAACTGGCCGCTCGGCTGCGAAATAAAGGGGTACGACCGGGATGCTCTCGGCTTCGATATATTGCCAGACGTCCAATTCAGTCCAATTCGAGAGCGGGAATATACGGAAGCTCTGCTCGGCATGCTTGCGGGCATTGTAGAGGCTCCACAATTCCGGGCGTTGATGTTTGGGGTCCCAACGTTGATGCGCTGAGCGCAGCGAGAATATGCGTTCCTTCGCACGGCTCTTCTCTTCATCGCGTCTCGCGCCGCCAATGGCGCCGTCAAAGCCATGCGCTGCAAGCGCTTGACGCAGCCCCTCCGTCTTCCACGCGTGCGTATGCGCCTCCGAGCCGTGCTCGAACGGATTGATGCCTTTCGCCTCGGCGTCCGGGTTGCGGTATATGATGAGTTTGTGCTGGGCCGCGGTGGCGTCGCGCACCGCGTACATGTCGCGAAACTTCCATGTCGTGTCGACGTGGAGCAGCGGGAACGGCAGTCTGCCGGGGTAGAACGCTTTGGCCGCAAGGTGCAGCAGGACGGCGCTATCCTTGCCCATCGAATAAAGCATCACCAGCCGTGACAGCTCCGCCGCCGCTTCCCGCAGGATATGGATGCTCTCCGCTTCGAGCGCCTTAAGGTGGGAAAGTCGCTGTCTAGAGCCCACAATAGTCTCTGTACCATCTAACGAAGCGCTGCACGCCCATTTCGATGGAGGTGCGCGGCGCAAAATCGACGGCCCGAGCCAAATCTTCGACATCCGCGAACGTCGCTGGCACATCGCCCGGCTGCATTGGCAGCATGCGCAGAAGCGCCTTCTTGCCGACCGCCTCTTCGATCAGCTTGATGAGATGCATGAGCTTCACCGGCTGGCTATTGCCGATATTGTACAGACGGTATGGCGCGGTTGAGGTCGCTGGGTCCGGCGTTTGCCCGCTCCAGTTCGGGTTGGGTGTCGCAGCTTGGTCGCCCACGCGCACCAGCGCCTCCACCACGTCGTCGACGTAGGTGAAATCGCGTTCCATATCGCCATTGTTGAAAACGTCGATCGGCTCGCCAGCGAAGATTGCGCGGGTGAAGAGATACATCGCCATGTCCGGCCGGCCCCAGGGGCCATACACGGTGAAGAAGCGGAGGCCCGTCATGGGAATACGGAAGAGGTGCGCATAGGAATGCGCCAAGAGCTCGTTCGACTTCTTCGTCGCCGCGTAGAGGCTGAGCGGATGATCGACGTTCTGATGCACGTTGAAGGGCATCTTCGTCACCGCGCCATAGACGGAGCTGGATGACGCGAACACCAGATGCTTCACGCTATGATGGCGGCAGCATTCGAGCAGGTTCACGAACCCGTCGAGGTTGGATTTCACATAAGCCTGGGGGTTCGAGAGCGAATAGCGCACGCCGGCTTGAGCCGCCATATTGAACACAATCTCGAAGCGATGGCGTTCAAACAATTGCTTCAGCGCTGTTTCGTCGGCGAGGTCGATCTCGGCGAAGGTGAAGCCGGGCGCCGTCTGCAATTGCGCCAGCCGGTCGCGTTTCAGCGCCACATCGTAATAGGCGCTCATATTGTCGAGGCCGACCACCGGGCGGCCTTGCGCCAACAGTCGTTGCGACAAGTGAAAGCCGATGAAGCCCGCGGCGCCGGTGACGAGAATGGGTGTCATCGCGTGGGTTCGATAGGTGGGGGCAGGCGCAAAAGCAACCAAACAGGGCGCGAAGCGTAAGGTTTCAAGTGCGCCGAACCGCGCCCGCCAGCGCCCCGGCAAGAAGCAGGGTCGCCAGCCACCATTCCTGCCACAGACTATAGCTTAGATTGGCGCTAAGGCCCAAAGCCGCAAAGCTTGCCGCCACCCCCGCCGCCGCCGCGCGCTGGTTTCGCAGCGACTGAGCCAGCCTCCAGCCGCCTAGAAAAAGCGCCGAGGCTGCGAGCAACGCCCCAACAAGGCCGGTCTCGAACCAGATCTGGAGGCTGGCGCTGTGGGGGTGCACGGGCACGGCGCTCATGTCTTCGCCTTGGATGACGAGGCGGTCGCTGACCATGCGCGCCGCTTCCAGTCCATGGCCGAAGAAGGGCTGCTCCCATATGCGGGCGCAGACATAATCCCAGATGCCCACCCGAGCGGCCCAGGAGAAGGGCAGCGCGTTCAGAAAAGCCTGATCGGTTGGGAGAAGCTGGGTCACGAAGGGCGCAGCGAGCACCCAGGCGCCCAATACGCCCGTTACCGCGAGCAGCATCAAGCGCGGCGCCGCGAAGGTCAGAACGAAAACTATCAGCCCAGCTGCGACCGCAAGGAAATTAGCGGTCTGCCCAGGTTGAAGGGCGGCGATGGCCGCAGTGGCGCAAAGGCCCAGGCCAGCAAACACCAAGCGCCAGCGCCCCCCGAGGGCGATCAAGCCGGCAGCGACCGCGAACGCCATGCCGGTCATTACGCTGGTGGCGCGGCTCAGATTCCGGTTGAGCCCGTCAAGATCAAGATCGGGTTGGGCCGCGCGGTTGAGCGGCATTTGGAAGAGGACTTCCACCGCCAGGAGCGGGATTACGATGGCAAGCGCCGCCTGGCCCCCTGAGAGGAAGGATATCCGGTCCTGCGCCAGGCTCGCTCGGGCCGTGAAGATGAGCCCAAGCCCGCAAAGGAGGAGCAATTTCAGCCATTGCAGCGATTGCGTGTTTGAGGACCAGAGCGCAGAGCTTGCCACCCAAGCGACCAGGCCCAGCAGGAGCCAAAGCGCCAGGGGCCTATTTTCAATAACTTGCCTCATCGCGCTGGATCGGAAGGAGAGGGCGCCCGCAAGGCAGAGCAACACCGGCAAAGCCAGCGCGCCCCCGACTGTCGCCGCAGGCAGCAAGGCAAAGAAGGCCGCGCGGGCGAAGCCGTCGATGTTGGGGGGCCGCAAAGCTTTGGTGCTCCTTATGGGATCATGGCGATGTCACAGCGTGGGCAGATCAGGCAAGGGGCGACCATTTCGTAGCCAATCTTTCAGCATCGTCACCGCTTACGGCGCCTTAGTGCTTGGCGCCGGGCGATATTTAAGCTTTGTTACGCCTGAGACGTGTATTGAGGGTCGCCCAAAAGGGGGCCAGCGCGTCTTCGCGTGCGGGAGCTAAGTCGATGACAGAACGGTCAGCCCAATCGTTTGGCGATGAAGCGCGCGATACGATTGTGAAGTCCAGCCTGACGGGCGTGGCCGCGACTATGCTTGCGGTAACGATTTTTTCACCGGCTGGCTTCGGCGGTATGATCGGCGTGAGTTCCGCCTTTGGCGGCGGCGCGGACGCGACTTCAAATTCCGACGATCCTTACGCCGTGTTGCCGGCTTATCCCGCGCCCCTCAGCGGCGCTGAACTCGATGCAATTCAGGCCGAATTGGCCCGCTCGGCGGTTTCGCTGGAAATCACGCGCGCAGCAACTGACGAGCGTATCGAGAGTCTCCGCTCATTGGCGATGGACGATGGTCTCGTCACTTTCGCGCCGACCTATGCCGCTGCAGCGCCGACCCCAGCGCCAGCGCGTGAGCAATTGCGTCTCACTCTGAGCGAACCCGCTTCGGTGGAGGCGCCGGCGCCGGAAACGATCACTGCCATGCCGATCAGCTATGGCGGCGCGAACATGGATCAGAGCGTGCCCTATCGCGATCCACACCTGGAACTGGCCGAACTGTTTCTGGCGCACGAGAGCTACTAGGCTTCTCACAACTTAGTTGAAGTCCCAAACGCGACGCATCTCGCGTGATGACGCGCGCGCTTGCTTGCGCTAGCAACGGATCGGGGGCGACGGGGGAAATACATGGTGCGCACGTTTGTGGCTTCGCTGGTCGTGATGCTTGTTGCTGCGACAACGGCCCATGCGGAAACCTATCGTCTGAATTACGAAGCCGCTGTGCTGGGCGTCGTCGTGTTGGGCGAAGCCTCTTACGAAGTGACGGCGACGCCGACGCGCTACGCCGTGCGCGCCAATTTGCGCACCGCCGGGGCCGCGCGCTTATTCGATCAGACGGAGATCACAGCGACTTCGACCGGCGCCATCGCCGGCGCGGCGATCAATTGGACGAGCTACGACATTTCGCACGCCTATTCCGGCAAGTTTCGCCGCACGCAATTGGCGCGTGGCGCGAGCGGCGTGACGTCCACTATTGCGCCGACCTATCGCGACATGGGCGCGCCGCCCGCCAGCCAAGCGCAACGCAACGGCTCCTACGACCCGCTGACGGGGGTGTTCGCGCTGGGACGTCAGATCGGCGTGGCGCGCGCCTGCCGGGGCTCGGTGCTCGTGTTCGACGGCCGCCAGCATTATCGGCTCGCCGTTTCGCCGCGCGCGGAAACGACTTTCAGCGGCGGCGGATATAGTGGGCCGGCCCTCCACTGCAATTTCCGCTATGAGCCGATCGCGGGCTTCAGCTCGAATTTTGACCCGTCGCGCGTACCGGCGGCGGAAGCTTGGTTTGCGTTGCCGGAGCAGCCAGGCTTTGCCGCGCCGCTGCGCATCCAGGTGCCGACGCCAGTTGGCGCAGCGCAACTGGACATTCGCGGCTATCAGCGCAGCTAGCTTGGACTAGGCTGGCGCCGAGAGGGGCGATGGCGCGCGTTCTCATCACTGGCGCATCGGGATTCATCGGTTGCGCGCTCGTTGCGGCGCTCAGGGCGGATGGTATTGCCGTGCGCGGCGCCTATCGTGGCGCTGCGCCGGCGGATATCGATGCAGCGCCTGTGGGCGCGCTTGGCCGCGAGACCGATTGGCGCGCCGCGCTCGAGGATGTCGACACCGTCGTGCATCTCGCCAGCCCGGCCCACGCGCGATTTGACGAGCCGGCCTTGCGCGAAGCGATCGTGGACGGAACGAGCGCGCTGGTGGATCAGGCGCAGAAGGCGGGCGTGAAGCGCTTCATCCAGATCAGCTCCATCAAAGCAATTGCGGTGCGGACCGAGGGGACCCAGGCTGTGCGCGAGGGGCAGGCGCCAGAGCCGGCGGATGCATATGGCCGGGCAAAACTGGCGGCGGAAGCGATCGCGCTGGCGCACGCCGAGCTGAACCCCATCGTCCTGCGACCGCCCTTGGTGCATGGCCCGGAAGCCAAGGCCAATTTCGCGCTGCTGCTGCGGCTGGCCGCAAGCCCGACGCCTTTGCCGTTCGCCCACGTGCGCAATCGGCGTAGCGTGCTGGCGCTCAGCAGTTTTGTTGACGCCGTGCGCACCGTGGTGCGGCGTCCGGAGGGACCGAACGGCGTGTTTCACTTGGCGGATCAGCCCGCGCTGTCGACCGCCGAGATGATCGCGGCCTTGCGCCGAGGTCTGGGACGTCCGCCCGGCCTGTTCCGCGCGCCTGTTCTCGCGGCATTGGCGCCGGCGGTTTTGCGGGAAAGCTTGGCCGTCGACGATAGCGCGTTTCGCGCGGCTTACGGCGAGATCGGCGCACAAGACTCAGCAGCGCTGCTCAGCGAAACAGCGCGAGCGTGGATGGCGCGCGCATGAACCGCCCGAAGTTGCTTTTCGTGGTGACGGAAGATTGGTTCTTCCGCTCGCACTTTCTGCCCTTGGCCCGTCGCGCCGTCGAGGACGGTTATGAATGCGTTGTCGCGGCCAGAGATACCGGTGCTCTGGCGGATCAACCGCACATTCGCTTAATCGACTTGCCATTCTCCCGACGTTCGCTTCGCCCCTGGGATGTCGGCAGGCAAATCGCGGCGCTGCGCACAATCATCGCCAGGGAGCGGCCGGAGGTGGTCCACGCAATTGCGCTGAAACCGATCGCGCTATTGGCGCTGGCGCGCATACGTGGGCCGGGGCGCGTATTTGCGGTGACGGGGCGCGGTTATCTCTCGGTCGGCCGCGCGCCTTGGACACGGCTGGTGAGCTGGCGGCTCCGGCGCATGCTGCGGCGCGAATTGCGCGAGCCGCGCTCGGTGTTGCTGGTGGAGAATCGGGCCGATAGCGATTGGGTCGCGGGCACAACGCCGCTCGGTGAAGACCACGTCGTACTGATACCCGGCGCGGGTGTTGATCCGACGGCCTTCACGCCTGTGCCTCCGCCCGAGAGGGGGTCGGTGATCATTGGCCTGGTGGCGCGCCTGATCTGGTCGAAGGGGGTGGATCTGGCAGTGGAGGCGCTGCGGGCGTTGCGCGCGGAGGGCATGGACGTGGTGCTGCGCATCGCGGGCGCTCGCGACCCACAGAATCCGGAGGCGGTGAGCGGCGAAGAATTGGCGCGCTGGGCCGACCTGGAGGGCGTCGAATTTGTTGGCCGCATCGACGACGTGAATGCGTTCTGGGCCCAGGCGCATATCGCCTGCTTGCCCTCACGCGGCGGAGAGGGACTGCCGCGCTCACTTCTTGAAGCCGCCGCCTGCGGGCGCCCTATTGTCACATCAGACGTACCTGGTTGCGCTGATTTTGTCGCGCACGGTGAGATGGGCGTTGTTGTGATGCGCGAGAATGTTCAGGGTCTTGTCGACGCATTTCGGAAGTTGGTCCTTGACGCCGACCTGCGTCAACGCATGGGAAGTGCTGCGCGGCAACGGGTGGTGAAAGGTTACACTGAGGTCCACGCTGGCGCGCAGGCGAGCGAAGCTTGGCGTTCTGCCCAGAGGCCGTCATGAAGCGCTTACTGATTTGGTATTGGTCCGCCACTGGCGGTGGCGGCAGTCAATACGCCGTCAATCTCGCGCATCGCTTGAGTAGGCGTTTTGGCGCAGGGGCAATACGACTCTCGTTGCACGCCAACGACCCTCTGCTCGCACGCGCGCGAGGATTTGCGTTCGAAACGCGCGCGGCAGAGGTTTCAACCAACCGCCACAAGCCGCTCAGCACCTTACTGGCGCTTGGCGACAGCGCGGGCGTTCTCGAAGAAGCCGCGCGCGATTGCGACGCTGTGTTGTTGCCGATGAATTTCGCGAGTGCCGCACCGCTGGCATTGGGCTTAAATAAGCCGCTCGTGTATTTCGCGCATGATCCCGCGCCGCATCCTGGTGACTACGCGGCGCTCGGTCAGCGCGCGACGCAAGCGTTGCTGACGGCGTGCGCGGTGCGTGTTGTGGCCATGTCCGAATATGCCGCACGTGAACTTGAGCGATGCGGTGTGACGAGACGAAAAATCATCATCGCACCCCTGAGCGCGGTGTTCGCACCGCGAACAGCATCATTTCAGAACGACGGCCCGAAACACCTGCTTTTTGCGGGACGCATGATGGCTTACAAGGGCATTGATCTCCTGGCCGATGCGCTGCCCTTGATTGATGCTCGCGCCGATTGGCGGGTTACCATCGCAGGTGAGGGACCAACACTTGATGATGCAATGCGCGCGCGGCTCTGCGACGAGCGAGTCGAGGTGCGTCCCGGCTGGATGAGCGAGGCCGCATTAGAAGATTTGATTGCTGTTTGCGACATTCTACTCGCGCCTTACCGCTCGGCAACCCAATCTGGCGTAGTTGCGCAGGCGTTGGCGCTTGGACGGCCCTGTGTCGTCACGCCCGTCGGCGCACTGCCTGAGCAGATTGGCAGCGGTCGAGCCGGTTGGATCATGACAAATGTTTGCGCGCAGTCTCTGGCAAGCACGCTGTCGGAGATCACCGCCTCCACTTGGAGGGAAAAGTTGCAGGCGGCTGTTTCGATGTCCGCTCAGAGCTGGGGTCATGATTACTGGGGCTGGCTTGACGAAGTCTAGGAATGCACCTGAGACTACAAACATCGCGCCTGCGCTCAGCGCGGCGGTGTGCCCGTAGAAGGAAAGCCAATCGAGTCGACCGCCAGCGGTCCCCGGTAAAAAGTTGCCCCAGACGACAAGCCTCCAGACGAGACCTCCCGTTCGTCATGTTGCCCTGAACTTTGGATTCAGCCTTTGAACCGACGGCGTGTGCTTGCGCCATAATCGATCATTGTCACGGTCGGCGGCGGTCGTGGTCCGCCGATCAATCACCGCCCAAAGTGCGTTGCTGTTCAGATAAAATTCTCAAGAGCGTTTGAGTCCTCTGGTCCCAACTCTGCGAACGCGCATAAGCCCGCAACGCTTCACGCGGTGCGGCTGCGCCAAGCGCCGCGGAAACCTCGTCGATAAAAGTTGGCCCATCGCCCAGATAAAGGCCCGGAGCTTCAAGTTGTTCAAGCTCGGCCCAGCGGGTTGCGACCACTGGTAGACCTGCCGCCATATACTCGTAGATCTTTAAGGGGTTGATCGCGTCTGCATAGTCCCGCTGTGCGTGAACTGCAAACGGCACCAGACCGACATCGCAATGCTGGAGATATGGAGAAAGGTCCGTCCATTTTCGTGGTCCAAGAACATGGACGTTCGGAAGGCGCGCGAGTGGTGCAAGCGCTGGGCGGCCGGGTCCGATAACAACGAAACTAACGTGCGCCAAGTTTTGCGCGGTTCGCGCCAAAAGCGTGATGTCGAACAAGGCACCGGTCTGTCCCACATAGACCGCACGCGGGCGGGGAATTGTGGCGTACTCTTGCGGCTCTGGCGCCGGGCGCGCGAAGTGATCGGCGTCTACACCATTGGGGAGGTACAGCAATCGCTTGGCGCCAAGAGATTTCGCGTCTCTTTCAAGTGTTCTTGCCGAATAGATCACGAGGTCGGCAGATTCTGCGCTGTGGTGGGCCAAATCCATGAGCGCCGGTGTCACGCCTGGCATGTGGCTGAATCTATCGAAGATCCGGAACACAAGGCGCTTGGGGTCTGCGAGTTGCGCGGCCGCGACCTGGAGTGGGCCGTCAATGATTGCCAAGTCCGGCCGATCAAATCCCAGATGCTCAAATGCTTGTTTGAGCGAGGGCATTGTCAGCGCTGGCCAAGCAGAGAGATTTCTTCTGCTGTTGGCGCCGCAATGCGCGCTTAGCGGCACCCAGGTGAAGGGTGCAATGACCCGGACGCCCTGATCTTCAATGCGGGTGAAATATTCGCGCCACCTCACACGAACCGACGCGGATATAGCTGCTGCGGCGATGTGTGGCGGCGATAGGGGGGGAGCCACGAAGAGCACCCTGAAATCAGCGCGCTGCAGTGCCGACGCCAATTGATGTGCGCCAAGACGAAATGGCCCGCTCCAGGGATGGAGACCAAAAACAATTGCATTCCTCGTCACGCCGCGCACCAGCGATCATGCCAAGCGGCGAGGTTGAACAGGGCCCAAATATAGATCGAATAGTCGCGCTCTCCCGCATAGTGGAGATCGATGAGACGCAAGCATGCTTCTCGATCGAGTGGGAGCGTCTGATAGACCGTACTATCCGCCATACGGCGGCGCAATTCGATGCCGAGGTCACCGCGCAACCAGTCACACATTGGTGCGCCGAAGCCCTTTTTGCGTCGGTCCAAGACGTCATCTGGAACAATGCCGCGCAATGCTTGTTTGAGAAGGTGCTTGGGCCGCCGACCTGGTATCTTGCTTTCCCGACCGAATTGTGCGGCCATCCGCACGATCTCTAAATCAAGAAATGGGACGCGCGCTTCAAGCGAACTGGCCATACACATCTTGTCCACGCGCATCAGAAGCAATTCCGGCAGGCGTTGTGCAAGTTCAAGCCAGATCATACGCTGTAGAGGTTCGGCGTTTGGCTCGGCCGCGTCGAGCGGCGCCAAGAGGGCAGATACGACAGCGCTTGACGGTTCGTCCCATGGAATAATGTCAAAGCCCGCGGCGCCAAGCCGAGGATCGATCGATTGCGCTGGCAGCCCACCGCGCCATATTGATCGCTTCATGCCGTCTGTAAAGACGATGGCGCCCCCCCAGAAAGCTTCTTGCCCGAGCGCTGCGCGCCGCAAGAAATCTGCATGAAAAGAACGTCGCAAATCTTGTCCGCCGATGAAGTCGGCCAATGCGGCGATGGGGCGACCCGCGCCGAGTGTGTGAAGCGCTGAAATCCATTTGTGTGGTCCAGCCGCGATGTCCAGATAGCGCAGGTAATGCTCATAGCCGCAGAATTGCTCATCGGCACCCTCGCCACAAAGCACAGTCTTGATGCCGGCCTCGTGGGCGCTGCGCGCAACTGCACGCAAGGGGAGGCACACCCAATCAGCTATTGGTTCGTCTTGTTCGAACACCATTTCGTCGAGAGACAAGGCCACATCGCGCGCCCCAATCCGCACTTCGGTGTGTCTGGACCCGAAACGATCCGCGATCGTGGCCGCATATGCCGCCTCATCAAGCTCAGTAGGTTCAACGAACCCGACGGAGAAGGTGCGCGGCGGTTCGGATTTGATCTCGGATGCGAGTGCAAGCAACGCTGTGGAATCAACGCCGCCAGAGAGGAAGAGGCCAACCGGCACGTCTGCCAGCAATTGTCTCTCGACCGAGGCGCGTAATACCTCGCGCACGCGCGCGACGCGTTCGGTCTCGGGCAGAGCATCGAGCGTGTTGTCCGGCCATGGCGAAAAATAGCGCGTACCATCAGCTTTGCCGCTCGCTGCGATGCGCATCCGCCAGCCAGCCGGCAATTTGTAAACGCCCTGAATCATGGTCATAGGTGCAGGCGCGACCATGAAGGTCAGATAGTGATGTGCGGCCGCGACATTGACCTCATTGCGGACGCCCGGCAACGTCAATAGCGCTTTGATCTCGGATGCGAATGCAACTCCGTCGTGATAGAAATTAAAGTAAAGTGGTTTGACGCCGACGTGATCACGCGCAAGCCAAGTTTCGCCGCTGCGCCGGTCATGTAGCGCAAAGGCGAATATGCCATTGAGCTTGAGGAGCAATCAGTCAAAACCCCAGGCTAAATAGCCCTGTACGAGGACTTCAGTGTCTGCGTGATCCGTCCGGAAGGTGTGTCCGAGCGCTTCGAGTTCGCGTCGCAAGTCTTGATGATTGTAGATCTCGCCGTTGAAGGTCACCCATATCTGCTGGCTAGATTCCGTCATCGGCTGTGCCGCAGCGGGCGTCAAATCTATGATTGCCAGTCGGCGGTGGCCAAAGCCAACATTTCCCTCCGGCGAAATCCAGATGCCGTCGCCATCGGGCCCGCGATGACGCAGGCGGTCAAGCATCCGGACAAGCGCTGCTCGATCGATGGAGGCGCCGCGTGGCGCAGCAAAACCGGCAATTCCGCACATGTTCGGTCTTGATGCCGTCAGTGGCTTGAGACAAGAGAATGCCTAGCTTAACACTTGTGCGGGTCAAGGGTGACCCGCTGTGGCGCAGAGGTTCAGTGGCTCGGAGACTTCGTCTCAATCTGTCGCGGCGCGCCTTTCTTCCCTCCGCGGATGAAGACGTATGGGATTCCGAGGTAATCCGCGCACGTTTGCGTGGTTCGGCGGCCTTAGGCGCGCTGCTACGTTATGAGCAGGTAGTGCTCAGTGTCGACAGTATTGACGAGTTGCTGACAGATAAGCCGATTCTGGCAGCGCGGTCGCTCGCCCGCTCGCATGCGCAAATCGAGGACTTGCGAGGGCAGAGGCGGTTGATCGGCTGGGTAGAGCTGCCCCGCATCGCGCTGCGCGCCGTCTCCAGCGTCCAGTCGTGGCGAGCAGCGCACGCGCGCCTCAGCCGTGACTTGCTGGCGGTTCAGCCGCGTCCGGCAAGGCGATTAGGGGACGGCGATGGCGCGCTCGTAGTGCGCCCGGATTTGTGGTTCGGGCTCGAAGCCGGCGGCGCTGTCGCACACACAGCAGGAATGCTTAACGCGCTTGCCAGAAGGGTTTTGCCGCTTCGGCTATTGACGAGCCACGACGTGCCGACCTTGTCTCCGGTCATCGAGAGAGTACAGGTGTCATGGAGGCGCTATCCGAAGCCTGAATGGGCTTTGTTGGCGTTCAACGCAGCTCTAGTCGACGCGGGAAAGAGGCTGCCGCGGCCGCGCTTCGTCTACCAGCGGCATTCCCTCTATGGCTACGCTGGCGCAACTTTGGCGCGCCATTTCGATGTGCCGCTGGTTCTAGAGTATAATGGTTCAGAAGTGTGGGTTGGCGATCATTGGGGGGTGCCGCCGTCCGCGCGCGACATCGCGCTTGAGATCGAAGCGAAGATGCTTAGCGCCGCGGATTTGGTGACGACGGTGTCTCGACCGCTGATGACTCAAGCGGCGGCGCTCGGCGCTTCGCGTGATCGACTATTGTTGTGCCCCAATGCAGTCGATCCCGAACGCTACACGCCCCAAGTTAGCGGCGCTGGAGTGCGTCAGCGTTACGGCCTTGGGGACAGCATCGTCATAGCCTTCATCGGCACGTTTGGCGCGTGGCACGGAGCGAACTTGTTGGCCGAAGCGTTCTGCGCGCTGAAGCGGCAGGTGCCGAGCAGCACCGCGCGCTTGCTGATGATTGGCGACGGCCCGCAGCGCGGGACAGCAGAGCGCATCATCGAGGATGCAGGATTTGCTGGGAGCGCGACGTTCACCGGTCTTGTGCCGCAGGACGAAGGGCCAGCGCATCTGGCTGCGGCGGACATTCTCGTTTCGCCAACCGTGCCCAACCCGGACGGCAGCGAATTCTTTGGCTCGCCCACGAAATTGTTCGAATACATGGCCATGGGCCGCGCGATAGTGGCGTCAGATTTGGCGCAACTCGCTGAGGTGCTGGCTCATGATCGGACAGCGCTGCTGACGCCGGCGGGAGACGCAGCAGCGCTGGCGGGCGCGTTGCAGCGACTGTGCGGTGACGAAGGGCTTCGGCGGCGCCTGGGAGAGGCTGCGCGCGAAGAGTCTGTTGCCAAGCACACTTGGGCGCAACGCGTCGAAGCGCTGACGGCGGCGGTGAACGCGCTTACCTGAAATTTCGGAAAAAGAGCGCGCTCACTGAATGGCGCAAGAGGCTGCTCACCAGTCGCTGCGGTTGGTGCATGAATTTTGGCCTGAATACTGGCTGCTGACGCAGCCACATCGCGATCTGCCCCAGCGTGTGCTCCTTGTGATACCAAGTGCCATGATACTGGTAGCCCATCGGACAGCGCGCACAGGGCGGCAGGACCTTGTCGGAATTGACCGTGCGGCGGAATAGCTTGGCCGTCGCGCCGTTCCACACTTCCTGAAAGCTTTGCTCGCGCAAATTGCCTAGGCTATAGCGTTCCTGGCTAGGCCCGGTCGCAATGCAGCACACGTCCATGCGGCCATCGACGGTGAAATTGTGGAGATCGCTCCATGGTTTGTGGCAGAAATACCTCTTGCTGCGACCCGTCGGCTCTTCGAGCGCGACTAGGCGTAACGGCCCTTTATCCATCGGCGGCGCCGCAATTTGCACCGGTTCGGCTTCCAGCTCGGCGCTGCTCGGCGAGGGCGGAGGCAGCGCGACGAGGCTGTCCTCCTCGGACACTGATTCATTGGTGATCGTCGCACCAGACAAATCCAGTTCGGCCGCAAGTTCGCCATCGTTTGCGGCATAGACAGCCAGGCGCACGGTGCTGTCCTGACCGCTCCATGCCTCAAGCTCGACGCTGCCGTCCTTGGCCGTGCTGGTCGCCAGCCATGTTTTCTGATCGCTGCTCAAAAGGCCAACGCCTAGTTCGCCCTTGTTGACGCGCGCCGTGAACTTGACGCGAACGCGAGAGCCTTGCTCAACGGGCAGAGCATAGCTCTTCAGTAGATAAGGACCTGCAGCGCCCTCATAGCGGATGCGTGCGCGGCCGGCGGAGGTGTGCGCTTCCATATTGGGCAGGCAGACCTCCCACCGCGCGTTACGCAGGACGTGTTCGGCACCCTCGACCGGCGCTGACGGCGTACGCAAGCACTCGAAGTCGATCTCCGCGGCGATCTCGCGAGCGACGCGGAAGCGCAAGCGTAACTTTCGCCGGTGCCCGACGCCGATTTCACTGTTCACATCTTCAGCGCCGCAACTCAGCATTTGACGCCAGACAATATCTGCTGGCGTGTCGCCTTCAACGATGACTTCCAGTGCGCCGGAACGAATCAATGGATGCAGGATCAGCCGCAGCTTTTCATTCTCAAGCACGGGGATCGGTGCCGACACCGCTTCCCAAGCGGCGCTCGAATCGCCGACGCGGCCGCTCAGAAACGCGCGGCTCGTTTGCCAGGTCAGCGAGACCTCCGCGGTGGAGGCGCTCCAATAGCGGGGGCGCGGCGCAAGCAGGCGATTCTCCATACCGAGCGGACGACGCACTTGGCCGAGTGGATCGGGACGCACCGACTTGAACGCTTCGGCTTCGAAGCGGATTTCGAGCTTGCGGCGTGTGTGCGCTTTGTAGTCTTCGACGGCGTCGATCAGATCCCGCAGGTCGGACTCGAACGGCACGATGTCGCGTAGGTCTTCAACCGAGCCCAGCTCGTTGCCGAGTTCCGAGAGCGGGCGAATCAACGCGACATCGACGCCGATCTCGTCTTCGGCGAGCGTCAGGAATTGCTCGACTTCGTGTGCGTTTTGGCGCGTCGCGACGAATGAAACCGACACCCTTGGATTGGTGGGCGCCTGAAGGGTTGGGTCCTGGAAGCCGCGGGTTTGTACGATCCGTTTCAGGCCCTCGACTACGGTGTCATGCTCTTTGAGCTTCATCACGGCGCGATGCGTTTCGGCGGTTGCGGCGTTGAGCGACACGTTTACCGATTCCAGCCGCATCAGTGAGGGGAGTAGCTGTTCGGAGAAACGCGAGCCATTAGTGATCAGGTAGGCTTCGGAATCGCTCGCCGTGAGCCCTTGAACGAGTTCGGGAAAGCCGCGATGCAATGTTGGCTCGCCGTTGCCTTCAAGCCCATACATCGCGACCGTGCGCCTGACCGGTGCGGTGAAGCGGTCGATCAGTTCGCGGTCAATTTCCTTTTTGATTATGCCAGTGCGATTGATTGTAACCGAGCAGAAATCGCACTGCGCGTTGCATTGCCCGGTTGGACAGAAGGACATGTAGCGCGGCATACTTATAAGTTCTTCGCGGCCAAGCCGGAACTCTATTCCTTGCACGAACGCATTGAACGCGGGCGAACGCTTGCACGCGCGGTGGATCAAGCGCTCCAGCTTGCCCCATTGCGGCAGATAGGTGTCGTGCTCATCGGTCCAGGACGCTGAAGTTTCCGTGCGCAAGTGCACGTCGACGGCGTGCAGCGTCGGCCGCTCGCGGCTTAGCAAATACTGCGCGACGACAGAGGGCTGGTACCGTCCGGGTGGCAAGTTGCGGAAAGGCGTGATCGCTCGAATTGGTCCATCGGCCAGCCAATAACGTCCAGCAGCGATGGTTTGGCGATCCACGTCGCGCAGCCAGAGGCCGATCACGAGCGGGGTGTCGCTCACGGCCTCAAAGGAGACCTCGCCTGAGACGCTGTGACGCGACTCCAGGATGGGTCCACGCAGCGCTTCGCCAGTGTGCAGCACTTCGAGTGCGTCGCCGCGCCAGCGAGCCGCATTCGTTGTCCAGCGCGGCAGTGCGAACGCATCGCTGTTGGAACGCACCGCCGTGCGTGCATCGAGGATGTCCGGACTTCTGTGCTCGCCATCTTCGATCTGGATGTGGAGCGTACGCCGGGGGCCATCCGGAATGGGGAGGCGCGCTTGTACGCGCGTGTCGCCGAATAAAGGCGCCTGGGCAATTTGCGCCCCATCGGGCGAGAGGGCCATGCAACGCAGCCCATCAACCTGCTGTCGCAAACGCAGGCTCAAGAATAGCGCACCCGGACCACTCGGCACGGTGATAGCGCCAACGCCCGCAGCTTTCAGCGCGTGCGCCGACAGCGCTCGACCACGCTTGCGGGCGTTCAGAGGCTGCTCCGCGCTCATATCCACCTCCGCTTGGGGAGCCGCCCCCAATGGCGGACGCTCATGCGGCCGCCCGCGCGCGCGGCTCCACCCAGCGCTCGTACCAGAACACTGCGTTCATCAGGGTCCACAAGTGGAAACCCCAGTTCGATGCCCCAGAGATCTGATTGCGCAGCAACGTCTCGACGAACTCATTGTCGAAATAGCCGTCGCGCCGCAGTCCTGAGCCCATGAACGCAGCCATGCATTCGCGGCCGAATGTCGGATCCTGGAACCATTTGTCCATCGGTGCGCCAAAGCCCTGCTTCTTGCGATAAACGAGGTCATTGTCGACGTAAGGCTCGGCGATCTTTTTCACGATGCGCTTCCCCACGCCATCGCGCAATTTGTATGAGGGGGGCAGGCGCATAGCGAAATTGACGACATCGTGGTCGAGGAATGGTACGCGTGCCTCGATGGAATGCGCCATCGTCATCTTGTCGACGCGCATTAGCAAGTGCTCGGGCAGCCGATTCTTCATCTCCATGTAAGGAATTTTCTGCAGCACGTCCGGTTCGACGAGGTTGCCCGCAAGATCGCCGAGATAAGTGTTCACTACGGCGTGGCTGTCGAGCAATCGCACACCCGGCGGCAACAGACCGTCGATTGGGCATTCGATCTCGTCCTGGAACGGCGATTTGTCCGGCGTAAGCTGCTGGCGCAGTCCGCCCCACCAGCACACCGCGCCCCCCCAGAACAGCTCTTCGCCATTATCGGCGCGGCGGCGGATGTCCTTGTCTTCCTGACTTTCGAGAAGGCCCAGCGAAAGGCGGCGGCGTGCCGGCTTATACACGCTCTGGTGCTTCTGGAGGTAATGATCGCACCACCAATAGCCGAGGAAATTCTCGTCGGCACCTTCGCCTACTTGCACGACCGTGGTGCCGGATTGGCGCACAAGTCGCGAGAGGAAATAGAGTGGAATGCAGACGTTGTCGGCGATCGGCTCGTCCTGCAATTCCACAAGATGCGGCAGAAAATCCAGTGCTTCCTGGGAGCTGATGCGCGTTTCATGGTGCTCGGCGCCGTAGCGCCGCGCGTGGCGACGCGCGAATTCGAACTCGTTGAACTCCTCGTGCGTTTCATAACCGACGGTGAACGTGCTCACAGGCCGGTCCATTAGTTCGGCCATCAGCGCAACATTGAGGCTGGAATCCACGCCGCCGGAGAGCAGCACGCCGAAAGGCACATCCGAGACCATGCGCCGCTTCACCGATTGCCGCATTAGCCGAAGCAGTTCTTCTGCCGCTTCGTCAAAGGACAGATCACTTTCTTTGAATGTGGTCGCCGCCGAAGGCCGACAATCCCACCATTGTCGCGCCTTGGCACGGCCCTCCCGATCGATCGTTACCAGGTAGCCGGCGGGCAGCTTAAAGACGCCCTTGAACATGGTCAGCGGGGCGGGCGCAACAATGAAGGTGAGGTAATGCCAGAACGCTGTCCGGTCCATTTCGCACCGCACGTCGTCATGCGCCACCAGCGCGCGGATTTCGGAACCGAACAGCCACTCGCCCTTCGGTGTGCGCGTGACATAGAGCGGCTTGATGCCGACGCGGTCACGCACGAGATGCAAAACCGGTGCGGCGGGATTGCGCGCGTCGTAGATTCCGATCGCGAACATGCCGTAGAGCCGATCGAGGAAGGCGAGGCCATACTCCTCGTAACCGTGCAGCAAAACTTCCGTGTCTGAATGGTTGGTCTTCCAGGAATACTTTCCCAGAGACTCCAGCTCCTTACGGAGCTCGGCGTGATTGTAGATCTCGCCGTTAAAGACAAGCGTTACGTTCCCCGCCGCGTTACTCATAGGCTGGTCAGCCGCGGCCGAGAGATCGATGATCGAGAGCCGGCGGTGGCCTAGTGCGCAATGGCCATCAGAGGAGCGCCAATTGGCCCCGCCGTCTGGGCCACGGTGGACCATGCGATCGCGCATGCGTGTGAGCATGGCTTCGCTGGCCGCCGCCCCAAACGGATTGAATGAACCAACTATGCCGCACATGAAGCTATCCCCAACGGTGCAGCGACGTCTAGCGTCTCCGCGTCCCATGATGCAAGCTGAGGTCTAGCACAGCGCCGCACCCGAGCAGGCGGGCTATAGCGCGCTGCGCTGCTTTGCGACTTTAATATCAATAATACGCCCTATGTCGCGCTGGCGCGAATGATCATCTTCAGCTGGACTGGGGTCGCTATCATGCCGCCGCGACCGACGCTGGCCGACCTATTGCAGCGCGTATTGCACGTTGTGGAGCGTGAACGTGGTATTGGCGGGCGAGCCCTGGTTGGTCTGCAGCACGATTTGCACGTCGCCGCTGACCGGCACCGTTTGCTCGCCCGTGGACCGCCGATCGGCTTCAAGTGGAAAGTTGCCCAACCAGGAGGAACCATCGCCCTTCAGGACGCCGATATAGCCCGGCCCACCCTGTACCGTGATATCGTAGCGAAGAATCATGGTGGTCGCGCTGCCGGCTGACACATTTTGGCTAACCTGGTAGCCCTGCACCGTTGGACTCGCCGTCACAAGGATGGTGTTGTCGGTTTGAGCAAGCACGGTGACCCCATCGACCAGAGCGCCCCACTCGGACAGAGTCACGAAGTTGGCCGCAGCCTGCACCTCCGCAGGAGCCTGCACCTCCGCCCCTTGGTTTTGGCCGCAAGATGACGCACCGACTCCCAGAATAAGGGCCGCCGCGAGCATTTTCAGAGTTGTCCAATTCAAGTGCGTTGCCCTCTGCAAGACGAGTTTCGAAGGATTGATGGCCCTTTGACGGTCGCAAACCGGCCATTTCCTGCGCCAGGCGGGGGCACTCGTCAAGCACGCCCAGTCGCGCTTCGGTCGTGATTGGGGGTAATCTGTGTATGGGCTGGCGAGCATGGGGCGGCGGTTGAGGGACGTGGTGACGGGGGCGGAAAATGACTTATATGAGTTGTACAAGCTCTCTAATGATCCAATGAGAATGAACATTTCCACCGACGCATCCACAGACGATGAACCAACACAGAATGCTGCTCAGAAGAAACTGGAGGCGGCGGCTCTCCTGTTTCCAGAGCTGTCATCGCAATTGCGGCTGCTGTCGGCCTACGTGACAACGTTGCAGGAGAGTTTGACGCGCGTAGAAGCGCTGGCTGAAGCCAACGCCGCGGGGTCGAGCACGCTGGATGAACTGATCGGCGAGGTCACGAACCTCAACGATCTGGAGCTCGCTTTGATCACCCGACAAGACGCTGCGGAGTCGGCCCAGCAAGAGCTGGGAACCATGCTGAGGAGCGCGGCGGCGTCTCACCAGGAAACCTTAGTCCACCTCGTGGAGAATTTTGGCCGTCTCGACGAGACCATGGTTGCGTTCGGCGGTCGGATGGATCAGGGCAGTGCAGCTGTTCAAAACAACATTGCCGACCTGACGCGGGGTTTCGCGCGCATCGACGAGACGCTCGTCGCGCTGGGGGAACGGCTCGATCAGAGCAATGTTACAATTCAGACCAGGATTACAGACCTCACGCGCGGTTTCGCGCGGGTTGACGAAACGCTGGTCGCCCTGGGCGACCGTTTGGATAGGGCGATCGGCATCATCGCCGCGCGCCTCGACGCGCTCGATCACAACATGGTGCAAGGCTTCGAGATCGGCAGAAGCACGCTCTGGGAAGTCCAGGCGGCGCTTGCTGCCCAAATGAAGGAGCTCCCGCAAGCACTTGTCGACGCTGGGGTCGGCGTTGGCGGTGGCGGCGGTCAGAGCGACGACGGCGTTCCCGTCGGCGAAATGATTTTTCCGCGCGCTGCGCGCGATGATGTCGTCACGCTGGACTTGGCCCAAGAGGTTGGCCGCTTCGGCCTGAAAATCGCAGAGCACACGAACGCGGCCACCTCGCAAGTCTTGGAGCTGCTGCCTGGCCGTGACCTCTCGGCGATGGGCCGCAATTCGCCTGAGCTGCGAAACTTGGATTGGGCGCCCTATATTTCACTCAGCGCCATCCGCGTGGCGCATACGCTGGATGCGGTCGAGCGTTTTGCGCCACGCAAAGCGAAAGTGCTCGATTTCGGCGCGTATTTTGGCAATTTTTCAATCGCGATGGCGCACGCGGGTCATCAGGTCGACGCCCTCGATGCTTATGGCGGCGCCTTCTCCGGTGCGCTGGAACCGTTCGCGGAAATCATGCGCACAGCCGGTGTGAATGTGATCGATGTGGCGGATGTCGGCTACGATCTGATGAGGTTCGGCGAGGGCCATTATGACGTCGTTCTGTTTATGGGAGCAATCGAGCACGTGCCACATACGCCACGACAGACGCTCGAAGCGATCACGCGCGTGCTGAAGCGGGGCGGCGTCTTGGTCCTGGACACGCCCAATCTCGGTTACGTCTACAACAGAAAGAAGTTCATCTCTGGCAAAACTGTTTTTCCGCCGATTGAGCATCAGTTCGAAGCCGAACCGCCGTTCTTCGGTCACCACAGGGAATATCTGCCAGACGAAATCCGCTGGATGCTCAAGCGCGTCGGCCACGAAGTCTTAGATGAGAGATATTTTAATTATTCCGGTTATGGCATGAGCAAATTGCGCGGGGAGCATCTTGCGCTCTGGCGTCTGACGGATGAGCATCCGCAGCTGCGCGAACTCATCTTTACGGTCTCGCGCCGTCCAGCGTAATTACACGATTTTGAGCCGTTGCGCGGTCGCGCCAGTGTTTGCGCCTTCCATATGCCACTCGGCGACGCCGACGACGGCCGTGCCTTGGTGGATTTGGCTCGCGCCTGCCACGGAGATCTCGGCGGCGACCGATTGTGCGAAATACACTTTCGGGTTCATCGAGAAATAGAGGTCTTGAGTCTCTTCGTAATAGCCCTCGGCCGCCACAAGGACGGTGATCGAATAGTCACCCGGCGCCAGCGGCAGCGGGTCAAGATTCGCGCGCACAACCCCGCGCGGCATCTCGCTCCCGTCGAACAGAAGTTCACGGCAGATGACGCGAAACACGTCTTCGACGCCGTGACGCTTGAAGGCGAGAACGACCTGCGCGCGTTCGCGAAGGTCCGGACGGGCAATGGCGTAGGCAAGCTCGAACGCCGCCGCCCGGTTCACTTCCAGGACCGGTGTTTCCCGCCCGTTCTGTTCGATCACGCGGAAGCTCTCGATACGAATGTCGCCCGCGCCGTAGACGCCGCGCGTGTTGACGCTGGAGTCGATTTCGCTTCCGTCGGCGTGACGTAGTTGCGCGGCGAGCGGCTCAGGCGCGGCTGAGTAGAGCACCAGCGTGAGGTGGGCGGTCTCGCCCGCGGCGAAATCCAGCGTCTTGGTTTCGGTGCCGATGATTTCATGTGTGTTGATCCACTGGCCTGCATCGTTCAGCGCGCCGATCCCCAGGCGACCGCTTTTCACCGACGCGGAGATCGGCAACAGGAGGCTCGCGCCGGGCGAGACGTGGATTGGCGGGCCCATCATCAAATAAGGTCCCGGCGCGCCGTGCCAGGCGAGGTTGAGCAGGTCCGGACCGATTTCGACGATGGTCCCGTCCGCCACCACCGACCAATTGTTCCAGTCGCTGATGTTAAGCGCCGGGGGAAGATTGGCGTCTGCCTCACCACCCGCATGCGTGGTGGCGACGGCCTCGTGGGTGGTCCATGCGCGTTCCTCCAGAGGCGGCAGGACGCCCAAATCGACCCGCCACTCCGCGCTCGTCAGTGAGACGCGCAAGTCGGACGGTGCTTCCATATAATAGTCGATGGCGATCGCGAAATCGCGCGCTTCAATCGTATCCACGGCGTCAATTTCGAACACGCCGGCGACCTTGTGGAATGGCGAGCCATGGGTGCGCAGCGGGCGCGCCAGACGGCCCTCAATGGTTGCCAGGTCGCCCCAATTGGAGCCCTCACGCTGAAGGCTGGCGCCACCACGCGCTTCGAATGCGTCCTCGCCAAAGCGCAGGCTGGCAACGGGCACTCCCGATTGCAGTAGCGTCGCGCGGCAGAACCAGACCGGCGCGAGTGGCGGCTGGTTGTCCTTGGACTGGATTTCGACGACCAGGCGCTCCTTGCGCGCGCGTTCGCCGCGTTCGCCGGCATATTTTAGCGCTTTTAGCCTGAGACGGCGCTCTTCCTGTTCGCGCACGGCGTCCTCGTAAGCGCGCGTCACAGTGGGCGGGTCAGCGTCGATCAGGATGCGGCCATGGTCAATCCAGATCATGCGATCGCACAGGCTCGCGGCGGAATAGACATCGTGCGTAACCAACAGCAATGTCGTTTCTCGCCCTTCGCACATCTCGCGGATGCGCTCAAAGCTCTTGCGCTGGAAGTAGGCATCGCCGACGCCCAACACCTCGTCGATGACAAGCAGGTCGGGCTTCATCATTGTCGACGCGGCGAACATAAGGCGCATGCCCATGCCGGTGGAATAGGTCTTCACCGGCTGATCGGCGAAATTCTCCAGCTCGGCGAATTCGATTGCGTCCGTGATCAGCGGCTTGGCCTCGCGTTCGCCCACCCCGAGGCTGGCAAGGTAGGCCCTGACGTTCTCACGGCCGGTGAAATCTGGATGAAAGCCGGTGCCTATCTGCAGCAACGCGCGGGATTCTCCGTGCACTTCTAGTGTGCCGCTGGTCGGATCGGTGACGCGCGTAATCATCTTCAGTAGCGTTGACTTGCCGGCGCCGTTGCGGCCGATGAGGCCGATCTTTTCGCCGCGCCGAATTTCGAAGCTGACGTCGTTCACCGCGAGGTGCTGGCGCACCTTCTTCTTCGCGTTCGGCAATAGCCCGAGCAGATCGAGTAGGCGGTCGCTCGGAGTGTCATAAAGTCGATAGGATTTGCTTACATGACGCGCGCGGATGGCGATGTCATTCATAGTCGACCACCACCGACTTGAAGCGGCGCGTCAGCGTTGCGCCGATGACCAGCACCACCATAGCGAGCGCGGCGAAAATCGCATAAACATTCCAGTCTATGACGCGATGGTTCAAAACCGCCATGCGAAACGACTCGATCAGGTAATTGGCCGGATTGAGGATGGTGATGAAGCGCAGGGGTTCAGGCACCATAGATTGGTCGAAGGCGATCGGCGACAGGAACATCAAGAACAGCATTAGTGTGCCGATGGCGTGATTGATGTCCGGGGCTAGCACGCCGAGCGGTGCAAAGATGAGCGCAAAGCCAAGCAGAAAGAAGAACTGGATCAGCAGCGCAAGGGGCAGCATCCAGAGCACCTTAGCGCCCAACGCCCCGTCGATCCCGGCGAGGCCGATCAGCAAAATCAGCCCAACGCCTTGCGTGGCCATCGCCATCAGCACGACGCGGACCGGGATGAGGTCGATCGGCATGATGACGTTCTTGATCAGATGCATATTCTGTTTCAGCGATGCGGCGGAAACGCTCGCCACCTCCATCGAGGCTAAGAACGGCACCAAGCCGGAGAACACCATCGTCACGTAGCCCAGGTTCGAAAGCCCCGGCAGGCGCATTTTGAACACGACCAGGAACAGGAACATGTAGACACAGAGGAACAGCAGCGGGTTGAGCGCTACCCACAACATGCCGAGCGCCGAGCCAGCGTAGCGCCGCTGGAATTCAACGCGCGTTGTAGCAAACAGCAGTCGCCGGTGCTCGGCAATGGCTTGGGCAAGTCTAAGCGCCGCGATCATCTACCCGCCTCTAAGCTCGCGATATCAGGCTTTCTGTTATCAGTGGAGGGCCCAATTCACCATCCCAGCTGAGCACAAGAGTTTTCGAAGGTCGTCTTACGCCGTAGGAGGGGGCGACCCAGCCCGGCTCGATCCGGGCCTTGAGCCGTGGATCATGAGTAAGGCGCAGTGACACGCCACCAGCATCCACTGATACGGCGCCAGCGCCGGCGAGTTCCAACCCGACTCCCGGGGCAGCATGGAAAAACCAGTCGAGGTGGTGCCGGCCCGAGCCGGTGACCTCATCAGTAATGACAAGCGCGCCGCTGGCGAGATCGAAACGAAAGCAACGTGCATGAGTGACGGGCTCAGCCAGCCGCGCATAGCCGGTGTGGCTACCGCGATAAATAATTATATCACCTTCCTCGCCGAAATGCTCGTGCTTGGGGTCGGCTTTCTCGAACATCCGGAATATCCACTCCGGATTGACTTCGTTCTGCTCGACCCCATCCACCATCAGGGTGTTGTGCGCCGCCGTGGATCTAAACATGTTTCGAGCGTCGAAGTCGGACGTGTAGACATACGAGCCCGTGTCGATGAACACCGGCGCGCCGTCAACGTGCAGCTCGAAGCCCAAGAGCTCGTTATGTTTATGATTGCCGAATCCCTTGGTGCCGACGACGCCGTTGGTTACGGCAAGATAGTTGCTGCCACGGCGTGCGATCGCAACGCCGGTGTCGGGGAAGAGCTGGACGAATGCTGGCGGTGAGCCAGCGCCGCTCGGCACATCGGCGGGATCGAAGCCCCACCAGACACTTTCCCACACCGCCTCACCACCACGCGCGGCCAGCCAATCCGTGCGGTTGAGCAATAGCGCAGCGGGCCCAAGCAAGTGGCGCGCGTCTTGTCTGTCCCAGCGACCCTGATCGGAGAAGATGTGCAGCCTACCATCATCGGCGTCGCCGATCACCGGCATCAGCCCATCGGGCCGCATCACGCCGACGACATAGTCGACCATCTTAGTCAGCACGTCGTGATAGTGCGACGAGAGCGGCGCGCCACGAAATTGGCACAGGCGGGCCGAGCCAAGGAAAAGCTCGGTTACCAGTCGGTGATAGGGGACCGCGGACTCAAAATCGGCACCGTCTGGTAGCACTTGCACGTCGATTTCGGTCTCGAGTGCCTTCTCCGCGAACTCATACCAGCGTTGGCCTGAGAGCACGTCGGCGAATTCGGCGCCGAGGTAATGCAGGCCAATGACGTTGGAAAGGAAATGGTTGGAGGTCACCTCATAAGTGTTCTCCAGATTGGCGCGGATAAATCGGCCGTGCTCGAACAGTGCGCCATAGGCGCGCCGCCAGAAGCTGTTATCCAGTACCTTTGCGTCTTGGACCAGCGCCAACCCTAAGCACCAATTGGCAGCACGCAGACCCACATCCATCGTGCAGGTCCAATTAACGCCGAACCCAACGGGATTTGCTTCCATGAAATCGTCGAGCTGATCGGCAATTTCCTGCGCGTACTTGGCGTCCCCCGTGAGCGCCCACGCTTGGCCTAGCGTTACCCAGTGCTGGCTGCGCGACAGCTCCCAGGGAAACTTCACATCCGCGTTCGCGGGGCGCATCTCGTAGAGTTTCCACTCGTTGTAGGGCACCTTACGCGGGAAGCGCAGATTGCGCACTGGATCGAAATACCAATCGATCGGCTGATAGCCACGCCGTGGGGACCGCTCGGGGTCGGCATAGAGACAGAACCCGCTACCAAGCAAATCGAATTCATGGCGAACAATACGATTGGCGTCCTCGACGAGCAGCGCGCAGCGCTGCGGCTCGCGCGTCTTCAGCGCGGCGATGTGAGCGCGACCCAGCTCGACATAGTGGCGGGGCGCGCTGCGGCGCTGGCGCAGGAATTCCGCAAATGAACGGCCTGTCTCGTCGAGCTCTTTGTCGAGACTGGTTGGCGGCGTCATCATGTTTTCGAGCGAACGCCTGGCCTGCTTGAATCGCAAAAGCGCAAACGTGCGGGCGCGTTTCAAAAGGCTGGTCACGGCGAAATCTCCTGATCAGCGCGGCTTGTAAGCCTTGACGATCAGATTCCAACCCATAAGGCGTCCCAGCACAGACGTCGGCACCCAGGTCAGCCAGGCCGGTCGCTCCTCGGGCACCATTTGTCGCTGACAGATGCGCACATCCTCGAAGCGGTGGAACATCTGGCGAAGGCGTCTGGGTGTGTAGACCTTCACCAGCGGCCGGCTGCCGTGTTCTGAAATTTCCACCGTCTCGGACATGATGTCACCGATCGAGCGCGTTTCCAGCTGCTGCTGCTCGACACCGATTCGAACCACCAGATTGCGCCAATAGTGCAGCGAGTTTTCCGCGTAGACCATAATGATAATACGTCCGCCGGGCTTCAGCACGCGGTACATCTCATCGAGAACGGTTTGCGTGTTCGGCGTGTGATGGATGACGCCGTTAGAATAGACGACATCGAACATCGCATCGTCGAACGGCATGCACTCGCCATCGCCATGCACGAACTCGCCCTTGAGCCCGCGCAGTTCGAAATTGCGCTTGGCGTGCGCCAGGTGGCCGGATGAGAGATCGTAATCGGTGGTAATGGCACCGTGCTTGGCGAACTGCGCGTGATCGGTGCCCATCCCGGCGCCAACTTCGAGCAGCTTCTTCCCGCGGTGTTTCGCGAATTCCATTACCTCGAACATCCACGGCGCATAGACCGCGTAGCGATAGCGTTCGGCCTCAAGATAGAAATCGAGCGTGCCGGCCTCGGCATCCTTCACGTAGTGCGATCCGCAGGCGTCGCGGTCCCACTGGCGCTGGACTTCGTCCTTGTAATGGTCGCCGGTGGCGAGGGCTGTCGTATCCATCAGGGTTACTCGATCCCTTTTGTCGCGAGGTCGGCGTGAAAGCCGTGCCGTTCAGTTCCACTCAGCACCGCCCACAGGTCGGCGACGTGTTGATCCCAAGTATAATATCTTTCCGCGGCCTGTCGGGCGTTTTTTCCCAACGCGGCTGACAGTGCAGGATTGTTGACAAGCGCAAGCACCGCCTCCACGAACTCATCTTCGTTCCCTGGCGCGCAGAGTAGTGCCCGGTTCTGGCCGGCTTCAGTGCGACCGCTCCTCAGATCCTCGAGGCGCAGGGCTGGCGCCAGCACTTCGCCGATCTGCTCAAGGTCGCTGGCGACGATGCCGGCTGCCATCGCCATGTATTCGAACAGCTTGGTGGGCGAGCCGAAGAACTTGCTGTCGACCATGTGGCTCGAATGCGGCGAGACGAGCACGTCGCATGCTTTGAGGAGCCGCGCGCCCTCCGTCTGCGGCACGCGGCCGACATCCTTCACTCGCTCGTGCAATCGGTGCTTTTCGATCGCCTCAAGCACCATCGGCTTGAGGTTGCCGTCGCCGATCAGCAGGAACCGCGCATTGGGCGCGCGCGCCAGTATCTTATGCATCGAACCGGCGAGCACATCGACGCCGTGCCAGCCTCCGAAGGTGCCGATGAAGCCGATCACGCGATCGCTGTCGCCGAATCCAAGTTCGGCCCGGATGGCGCGCCTTTCCTCGGTCGGGGCGGGCGCGTAGGCATCCAGTTCGACAGCATTCGGATTGGTGAGAATGCGTCTCCGAGGCACGCCCCTCTTGGCGACATCGGCGCCGACATGCTCGGATACGACGCTGATGAGCGTCGCCTGCTTGAACGCGAATTCTTCGGCCGCAAGGTAGAAGTCTTCGTTGTCGTAGCCTTGTCCGCTGAAGCTACGCATCATCGAGATCTCGGAGCCATTATACTCCGCGATGTAGGGAATACCGAGCTCCCGGCAGATCTTGGCGATGACGTAACTGCCGAGCACCAGGCGTTCGAAAATGAAGGCTGGCCGCATCGCTTCGATCACCGGCTTCAGCCTCTCGTAATAGAACCGGTTGGCGTCGACGATATTGGTCTCGTTGCCTTCACGACGTTCTGGCTGCACCACCACTTGGCGTACGCCGAGCTTGTCCAGCGTGCGGAACGGATTAGCGACGACGCAGGCGAAATCCTGCGTCGTGCGCGACAGCGCCTTGGCTTGGTAGACGGTGTGGCCATAACTGCCGCCGGAGGTCAGCGGCGCCCAGAAATCGAGCCGAGCGTACATGCCGGGCCTCGTCAGCGGTACCCGCGGGTTGGGCGCCTTCTCTAACCTGAACTCGGCAGGCTGCGCCATCGCGATCAGAGCGCGCACATCCTCCATCGCCGTCTGCACTGGCAGCGTGCGCTGCGGCGGCGGCGGCGGCAGCGCGTGCAGGGATGTCGCTGCCCCCAATGCATCAGCTGCAGCGGTGGCAAATTGCTGAACCCGGTCGAGCACGGGCAATCCGGCTTCGACATAGTCAGCGACGCCCCACATTTCGCGGCCAGCCACCTCCTGGCCGTCCTCAGCGTAGCGCCGCGAGAGGTCGCGCAAAGTCGCGACTGCGCCCTCATTGTGCACCTTGAGGCTGGAGGCCTCGCCGATGATGCGATCGAGGTGCGCCGCAAGCTCCGACGTTGCAGGTGCTGCCACGCCCGTAGAGACTCCGCCGGCTGTCGGATGTAATGCCGCGCTGTCAAACTGCGCCTTCCTCGCCTCACGTCGCGCGTGCCAGCGCCCGTAAACGCGGGTGACGAACCACAGACGCCAGAACGAGGCGAGACGCTCACGATCTAGCACCTCAAGCGCTCGCTCTTCCGGCCAATAGAAATATACTCTCTCGCCTGCACGCAGTAGTCGCCCGCACTTGCGCAGCAGCGTGAGTCCGGGGGCGCCGCGATCAAGCGAGAAGATTATCCCTCCAACGCCGGCTTGCGCGGCGAGGCGTTCGACATCCTGACCGATCACGAAGTCCGGCGCGTCGATGCTGAACTCGTGCCTCTCGGTGAAGCGCTGCAGCCGGTGGTCCCTGATCGTGGCCGTCGCGCGTGTGGCGACGTCCACGATGATGTACGTGGAATGGTGGTCAGCCGTCATGCCGCCCATGGATCAAATCCTCGATGTGCAGGGCGACTGCGCTGGTTTCGAATATCTCTTCAATCGGGATCGGCGACGGTTCACCGTTCACGATTGAATCGCCAAAGCTGGAGAGTTCATCGAAATGACCCTTGTCGACTGCACCGCTCCATAACACTCTGCCGTCGCTGCAACGCGTGATGCTCTTAAAATCGTCGACGATCCAAGCTTCGCCGCCGCAGAGGACTTCAATGCGCTCTTTCGGCATACCCTCCTTCGGGCCAGAGGCTGTGTAGACGAGATTGGCGATCGAGCCGTCGCTATAGGTGAGCGTCGCAGCGAAATTGTCGTTTCGCTTGTAAGCGGCGGAGCCCGGATCGATTGCGCTTGCGCCAATCGAGTTTACTGGCGCGCGCGTGATCGAGCGGAACACGTCGTACATATGGCATGCCTCGCCGATATTGCGTCCGCCTCCTTCTGGACCTTGGGTCCAATGATCCATCGGCAGATAGCCGGCGTTCAGGCGGTAGTTGATGATCACCGGCGCGATGCGCGCCGCGAGATCTTTGCGAAGCGCCTGGAGCGCCGGTGAGAACCGCCGGTTAAAGCCCACCATGAGGAGGCGTGGCTCTTTCAAACTTGCATAGGCATTTCGCACGCGGTCAAGTTCGTCCCATGACAAGGCGAGTGGCTTTTCAACAAATACGTGCTTGCCCGCTTCGAGCGCCCGCACGACTTGATCGGCGTGCTCATTGTGCCGCGTGGCGAGCACTACAAGATTGATGTCCTTGTCTGTGAGGATCGGTCCCAGCTCGGAGCAGAATTTCTCTACGCTCTTACTGCGCGCGAAATTGCCGCCGCGCACCGCGTCGCGGCTCACCACCGCCCGCAAGAAGAAGACGTCCTTACGCCTTTCCATTTGTGGGACGAGCATCGCGGTGCCGAAACCGCCGGCGCCGACCAGGGCATAGTTGATGCGATCCTCGCGCGGCGCACGATGACCACGCAATGTGATGAGTGGAGCATCTTGAGGCTGAGGAAGCGGACGTGCGTCGTCAGGATACTGAAAAAGCACCGCAAGCGGCGCCGTCGGTGAATCCGCCAATTCTCTATAAACACTGGGCGCCTGATCGATGGAGGCCACCCTGTCTATCAGCGAGCGCACGTCGATGCGCCGGTCGGCAATGAGCTCCATATAAGCTTGCATGTTGCGATTGAGCGTCCAGCGGACGTAGGCTGCTGGATAGTCGCGCCCAAAATCTTCGTAATCGCGGTCATACCGTCCTGGACCGTATGACGTGCTCATCAGCAGATCGATTTCCTTGCGATAGAAGGCGGTTCGCTCCGCTTTGAGGCCGATATCGCCGACCACCACGACGCGGCCTTTACGGCGCGTGATGTCCATCGCCTGGTTGATTAATCGGTCGGATTTGGAGGCTGCGGTGATAATCGTGGCGTCGACGCCAAGCCCACATGTGATATCATACGCTAGGCGCTCAAAGGCTTTGGGATCCGTCGCGGTGGCGCAAGCGCCCAGGCCTGCGGCGCGTACAGCGCGCTCATGGTCCAAATCGATGCCGATGACGCGCGCGCCGCTGGCGCGCAATATCTGCACCGTAAGCATGCCAATAAGGCCAAGCCCCACGACAGCGATGGTTTCGCCGACTTGCGGCAGGGTGCGGCGTACGCCTTGAAGCGCGATTGAACCGACCGTGGTTGTGGCTGCAAGATCGGGGGGGCACCCGCGTGGAATCCGGCACACCAAATTGCGCTTCACTGCAACATAATCGGCGTGATTGGCTTGACCTGCGCCGGCGCAAGCCACGAGGTCTCCCGGCGTCAGATCCTCAACGCCATCGCCTACAGCAACGACTTCGCCAGCAAGCGAATAGCCCACATTCCAACCCACGTCCGTCATCTCGGAGACGGCGAGACCGGTCCCATCGGGAGGAGAGAGGACAACATCGGCGCGGGTGAGCGTGAGGCGATTTTCTTCCTTGGTGCCGGCGTTGGTGATCATCACCGTGACGCTTGGTGAGCCTGCAGGATGGAAATGGAAGACCTCATCGAAGCTGTCGTCGTCGACCCGATAAATGCCCAACCATTGCGATTTGTCGTGATTCAGCAGGCCAAACGCGATCGCGCCTTTCTCAACGCCGCCTTTGACTCGCAGCGCCAAAGTGTGATCAGCTGGAACTTCAATGACTTGTGAGGTGGCCTGGTAACCTGCTTCCGAAGTATCAGTAGTAAGGGCTAGTGCGCCGCCGCCCTTGTTCTTGCAGGTTTGCGCGGTCTGATTAGTCCAATCGAGCGGGCCAAATTCGATTGATGGGCCTCGCTCGGCCGGCGCAGGGGGGGGCGGGCGCATGGCTCCGCGAAGAATCTCGGCGACCTTTTGGGCGGCCTTTTTAGGATCGCGCACCGCCTTGCCGAGATAGAGCTTAGCTCGGTTAGAGAGATCGCTCACTCGTTCGGCTGTGGTCGTGCCTGCTGTGCCTGCGCTCAGCGGGCGTAAGGACGCAAGCTCAGTGCCGGTACTGATGAGCGAAAAGTGCGTTTTCACCAGAACAGTACCGGGGGCGATGGCCGGCCGCGGCATGCGTGCGATGACGGCTTGTTGGCCGCTGAACAGTACCTGTCTCATGGAATCTTTTCGCTTAGGCCGCGCGCAAGACGCCGGAGGTGTCGATGATGCTCTTTCCCGCAAGGATGGTGCGGTTCAGATCACGAAACGCGTTGTGGGACACCAACAGCGTAACCACGTCGGAATTGGCGATGGCGTCCTCAAGCGGAAGCAGGCGCACATTGTTCCTTCCTTGGAGCGCCGGGGGTAGCTCTTCGATGTGCGGCTCCACGATATTGAGTTCGTTCAGCCAGTCTTGGCCGGCGATAGCTTGGGCGACGTGCATCGCGGGGCTTTCGCGCAAGTCGTCGATGTCGGGCTTGTAGGAAAGGCCGAGCAGCGCCACGCGCGGCGTGGTGTAAAGTCCAGCGTTGCGGCGAATTTGCTGCACTACCCAATCGGTCTTGCCAAGATTCACCTCGCGCGCGGTGCGAATCAGAGGGGTGCATTGCGGTGCAGCGTGGTGGATGAACCAAGGATCAATCGGGATGCAATGGCCGCCCACGCCAGCCCCCGGCAACAGGATGTTGACGCGCGGGTGAAGGTTGGCGAGTTCGATCACCTGCCAAACATCGACATTTAGCGCATCGCACGCGAGCGACAATTCGTTGGCAAACGCGACATTGACATCGCGGAACGCATTTTCAGAGAGCTTCGACATTTCAGCTACGCGTGCGTGAGTTTCGCGAATGTCGCCTTTTGCAAAGATGCGATAGAGCCGCTTAGCGGCCGCCGCGCTTGTTTCGTCAAGCCCGCCGACCAAGCGTGCATTTTCGACAAGTTCGGTCAGCGTGCGGCCCGGCAAAACGCGTTCCGGGCAATAGGCCATCAGGATATCCGACGCGTTCGGATGATCACTTGGAAATCTCAGATCTGGCCGCGCGTGGCTCAGAGCTGCTTCGGCGCGCTCGGTCGTGCCGACCGGCGACGTCGATTCAATAATAACCAGATCGCCCTTCTTGAGCACTGGCGCAATCGAGTTCACCGCCGATTCGACCATAGCCATATCCGGCGAATTGTCTTCGCGGATGGGAGTGGGCACTGCGATCAAAAAGGCTTCGGCGGGCTCCGGGTGATGGGTTGCGCGCAGTTTGCCATCGCGCACCACACGCTGGACTACTGCATCCAGGTCCGGCTCGATGATGTGGGTAAGCCCCTGATTAATTCGGTCGATGACCGCCGACGACTTGTCGACGCCAATGACGTTAACACCGGCGGCCGCGAGCGTGGCCGCGGTTGGCAGGCCGACATAACCAAGGCCAATAACGGAAACGGTCGAATATGGCTGCGTCATGATAGCAAATCCTCAATGATGCGTTTTGCGGATAGCCCGTCGCCAAATGGATTCGCTCCCGCACTCATAGCTTCATATATCTCGGCATCGTCGAGCAGCCGCACCGCCTCTTCGACAATGCGGTGGGACTCTGTCCCTACGAGTTTGGCGACTCCCGCGTGCACCGCCTCCATACGCTCGCTGGTGGAACGCATCACGAGCACCGGTTTGTTGAGCGACGGCGCCTCTTCCTGAATGCCGCCAGAATCCGTCAGGACGAAGCGGCAGCGTTTGAGTAGGTACACAAGCGATACGTAATCTACCGGCTCAATCAGATGCACATTGTCGAGTCCGGAAAGCAATTCAAATACCGGCCCTCGAACGTTCGGATTGAGGTGCACAGGATAGACAATTTCGACATCTGGCCTGGACGCCAGATCGCACAATGCCCGGCAGATGTTCTGAAAGCCTTCACCAAAACTCTCGCGGCGGTGACCCGTGACAAGGACAAGATTGCGGCGTGAGTCCTGAAGCCAATTGAACTTTGTATCGAGTTCCCTGCGCATGACGGGGTTAGTGTCGAGGCGCACAGCCACGTCAAGCAGCGCGTCTATCACTGTATTTCCCGTGATCACGACGTCTTTCTCTGAAATCCCTTCGCGAATCAAATTGTCGCGCGCTTGGGCCGTCGGTGCGTAGTGTCGGTCCGCCACCACGGAGACAAGCCTTCTATTGGCCTCTTCCGGCCAAGGTTGAGTCTTGTTTCCGGTGCGTAACCCCGCCTCAACGTGGGCGACTTTCACCTTCATATAAAACGAGGCGAGCGAGGCGGCGAACGCCGAAGTTGTGTCGCCCTGCACGAGCAGCCAATCGCTGGGGTGTCTTTCGAGCGCGGTTTGCACGCCTTGGATCGTCGCAACCGTGATGTCCCCAAGGCTTTGATTGGGGCGCATGATGTTGAGATCTGAGTCTGCCTTCAGATCGAATACGCGCATCGCCTCATCAAGCATCTGCCGATGCTGTCCGGTAGCGCACACGTGAACATGGATCTCTGGGTGGGCGCGCGCTGCGGAGATCACCGGAGCCATCTTGATAGCCTCCGGCCGGGTACCGAAAACCACCATGAGGCGCACACGTGCATTTGCACCGCCCGATACGGTCCGCCCATTTGAACCGTCGCTCAAAGCAGTGCCCCCCGCGCCTGCAACCCGTCGTTCCGCCCACAGGTTGTCCCGGCCCTTGTGGACACCCTCCTATTTTCAGTCAAGCGGGATGGGCACCCGACGCTCTGCGCGTGCCTTCAGGGGTAAGCGATGATGCGGGTGGCGCTCGATGATCATTGCAGTCAATTCAGTTGGGGCCGATGGAAACACCACTTTCCTCCAGTCCGCGAGTCAGGGCTTGGCCGGGCGCGTCGCCTCCCTGAATTCCGCAATAATTCAAACGGACAATCCCGACGAAGCCGCGCTCATCAGCGGCAAGCCCTGCATCCTCAAAAGATCGGTGCATTGTCTGCAAGATATTGTGTAAAAGCATGACTTGCTGTCTCGCAGACGTGGTTTCTCGTACGCCTCGAAGAACAATTTGTATAGTATCGCCCAGTTGGAGGCACGCTGGCGAACACGTGCAGCCGGCGTGGTGTTGGCCGGTGCACCAAGTGCGCGCGGCCGTCAGGCAAATCGAAGAATGATGCCGTCCCACCATCTGAATCCGCCGTATAAGCGTTGGATGTGGGGGTTCAGCAGAAGGGGATCAGCTAGGGCCCAAAGGTACGTCATGCGCCGCCAGCAGTTCTTGCAGTGCGGCGCGCGCCTCGGCGCTTCCGCCCGTAATGGAGTACACGCGCAGTCTCAGCAGATCGAACAGCGCGGAAGGCGTAGGGTCGAGACCCAGCGCGTCGAGCTCGCGCGCATGCGTGCTCATGAAGCGCTCCAGGCTGTCGTTAGGATGGGTGCATACTAGCAATCCTGGACCCGGCTCACAATTGCCATAGGCGGCTGGGACCGGTCGCCCCAAAGGCCAGAGCTGATCGCGCATAGTGGGGCGTTCGACGATGCGGACAGGCGCGCGCGCCAGGATCTCATTCAGAGGCGCCCATGTCGCGTCTGGGCGCTCGACGTGAAAATTAAACGTGGGGTCCAAAATGTAGAACTGACGTTGGCCAAAGGGGTTGAACACCACCGTTGTCACATGTGTCATTGAGCCTTCGACAGCACCGAAATCGATATTGAGGGCGTCGAACCCGAACTCGCGAAAGACCATGGCGCTGAACACTGCCGTCACAGAGCAATAGCCGCCGGCAACGTTAGGGCGGTACGCATGGGCGTACATTTCCAGCGCCGAGCGCTCGCGCAGCATTGACACTGTCAACTGATCGAACTCCGGAGCGTCGCTCATGTCGGCGTTGCGCGCAGTCCAGTCGAGAATGCGCAGCAGATCTGTTCTGGTGTCCGCAGGCTGTCCATCGGGGAAAATCTCAGCCTGCAGGCTGACAAGCTTGCGCCCCTCGTCATGGGGCGCGCATCCGGCAAGCGCAACGGCAAAGATGAAACCCCATCGCATACAGGTCATCCTAGCGCTGGAGTGACGCTATTCAATAGGAGTAGTTGATGCGCCGGCAGCGCTTTGGTCCAGCATTGTTAAGAACGACATCAAGAGCAAATATGCCAGAGACTCGATCCGCGGACTCGCTTTTGGGTCGGCCATGGAATACAACCCCGGCGGGTCATTCTGGGGGCGACATTGGGTAAGGTGCGCGCCAAAGCGGGAGCGTGGGCGGGAAAAAGGGTGCTGATCACTGGCGCTGCCGGCTCGATCGGACGGGCGCTTGCGGCTGGGCTTTCGAGCGACTTCCAATGCCAGGCGCTCATTCTGTTCGACCACCATGACCATGGGTTACTGGAGATCGCCGAGGCGTGCGCGGCCAGCGCGCCGGACACTCAAATCGTTGAGGCGCTCGGCGACATCCGCGACCAATCCCGCCTTATGCGCATCATGGACCGCGAGCGACCGGACATTGTGATCCACGCGGCAGCGCTCAAACACGTACATATGGGCGAGCGTCATCCCGGCGAATGCGTCCGAACCAATCTGATTGGCGTGCGCAACGTCGTCGCCGCCGCCGAGCAGGCGGAGGTCCAATCCTTCACCCTGGTGTCTTCCGACAAAGCCGCAGAGCCCGTTTGCGTCATGGGCGCATGCAAGCGCTTGGCCGAACTCTATCTGGGGGGGCGCAGCATTGCCGGCGCCCGCATGCGCATGCGCTCGGTCCGTTTTGGCAATGTGTTGGGCTCCAGTGGCTCGGTGCTGCCGCGCTTTGAAGCGCAGATCGCAGCGGGCGGTCCCGTTGAAATAACCCATCCAGACATGGAGCGGTTCTTCATGTCGCACGATGAGGCCGTCGATCTTGTGCTTGCAGCGAGCGCGCTTGATTCTGACTGCCTCTCCCGTGGCGGCGCCTATTACGTCGACATGGGCCCGGCGCGCTCCATCGTCGAATTGGCGCAGGAGCTTATTCGACGTTCGGGCCGCGATATTGAGATCCGATACACTGGCGCGCGCGCGGGCGAGAAGATGAGCGAGCGCCTGTTTGATGATCATGAAAGCGTGTCGCCCACGCCGATCGAAGGGCTTTTTTACGCGTCCCCGCGTGTCGAGAGCGCTTGTCTCAGCGATGCTGAACTTGATGAGATCGAACGCGTCACACGTCACCTCGACGATGCGGCGCTGGCGCATCATTTGTTTGCGCTGCTTGATCGAAAGCTCGAACGGAGCGCCCGTCTCGCGGGTTAGGCCAGCTTTGCAGCGCCAGCCCGGCGCCGCCAGTTCGCCCCGGGCGCGCCCAAGGCGACTATGCCGTCTTGTCGCCAGAGCGGGCTGTTTAACTCGGACTCTGCACAGCGTGCGCACCGGCGAGGGCGCAGTGTTGAGGGTGATTTAGCGATCCAGACCGCGCTGGCGTTCAAGCCGCAGCTTTTGCGTTTGCTGCTGATTAATCGTGCGCGTCCTTACAATCTCTTTGCGGATGTCGAGATGGCGCTCCATTGCGGCGAGTTTGCCGCGCCAATCCTCGACGAAATTGACCCCAAAGCGTCCTTTATCGTGAGCGAGACCCAGGCGCTTCAATTCCTGAAGTCTTGTCTTGAGCGCTGATCGCAGCGCTGGGTCGTTGTTGGGCGCTTGGATCTTGGCGATGGCAATAGTGCCGGCGCCGTCGAGTTGGGGGGCGAGCAGTGCGTCCAGCCGTGTTGGTCGATGCGCTCGGGCTTCGCGCTCAAGCGCCAGTCTTGCATCCTCTCTGGTTCGTAGTCCCAGGCGTTCGGTCGCTATGTCTCGCGCCAGATCGCGAAAGCCGTATTTGACGTAGTCACGCGGGATAACAAGTGACCTTCCATCGCTGCGGACGCCGCGCAAGACGATGTGCGTGTGCGCATTGTCGGTGTCCCAATGGTCGACGGCGACCCATTCGAGGTTCGTTCCGAGCGCATCTTGGGCGCGCGCCATAACCTCACGCGTGTAGGCGCGCAAATCGCCCAGCGCCTCGCCGTTCTCGGGAGAGAGCATCAGGCGAAAGTGGCGTCGATCTTCCCTGGACCATTTGGCGATCAGCTCGCCGCCGTAATCGCCTTCCCATGCCGGGCCATAGAATGGTTTGGCGCTGTCGCTCAGCTTATCGGGCGCTTTCCTCTCTGGCGCCGTCTCCTGTTCAACGGCGAGCTCGGGTTCGCGCGCTTCCTGCTCAGGCAGCGAGACGCCGGCGCGGGCAATGTAGCGGCCATGCGCCCGCATAGCCGCGCCACCTGCGCCAAAATTGCTGAAATAATGGATTTTCACGATCGCACGTTGTCGCTGGTCGAAACTGACCGGCCGCGGGGTGGTTTTGCGTTGGCTTCCAATCACGCGCGCACGGCCGACCAACTTGTCCAACTTGGCGGCCATACCCGCCTTGGCGCCTGTTGCGCCGCCTGCGCGTCCCTCGATGCGGCCGCGAATAGTGTCGATGTCGGCGCGCGTGCCTTTGGTCAGGTCGCTGCGCATCGTGGAGGGCGATGGCGCGCTGTCATCGGCGAGCAGGCGGTTCATACTCTGCAACTTCATCAGAAATTACACCGAATTTGACACGCACCCCGTTTGCACCTTGTGCAGGGCGGCCAAACCCCACACGCGCGACCTTAAACGCTGGGCGCGTCGGCAAGGCGTGGGGTAAGTTTTAACTGGCCTTTGCCCCACAAGCGAGCATGGCTTTGTTTCCCCTTGTTTCCGCGCTGGGTTATTTCTCTCACACGCCCGTGCGCAAGATGGCTGCGCCACATGCGAAGGCGATGAGAACCGGGCCATCAAGGTGCGTCGCGCCCGGACCTGTTCCGTCCCACGTCCGCGCTAAGCCGCGCGCCGCTCACGGTCGAAAAAGAGATTAGGCTCGCTCAAAGCCGTAAAGCGCCAATAGCGCTCGCCAAACGCTTCCACGATCCCTGCGAACTCCACCAAGCGCTCGCTCATCACCGCGCCGCTGTGCAAAACGCGATAGATCACGACCCGATCCAAGCGCGCGGCGTCCTGGCCCAGGTAGAGCACTTCAACATGGACGCCGCGATGATCGACGTAGAATCCAGGCCCAATGCCTGCCATGCGTGCCTTGCTTACCCGCGCCTTCATCGCCCGACCTAGAACGCCGATCTCCAGGCCGCCACTTTCAAACGCTAAGCTTGAAAGTGCGGTTAAGGCGCGCGGGCGTCACGCCCGCGCGACCACGACACGCTCAATCATCGGCGAACCAGTCGGCGATCTCGGCTGCGTGCTGAGCCTCAGCCGCTGCAAGCTCTGCTGCGATGATCGCCCGCTCGTCTGCGTCCGTGTTCGCGCCGAGCTCCAAACGCAAAAGCTGAATCTGATCGTAAAGCGCTGTCATGAGAGCCTCCTTCGTTTCGATGAGGCCCATGCCGCCGGGGGCGGGGCGGAGCGGGTCAAGGGATCGCCGGCAAAGCCGGCGACCGCGAGGCGGCGGGGGAAACGATTTTTTCCGGCGCGCACAAGGCCAACACCGCGAAAGCTCCAACCAAGCCGCGCCGGAAAAAATCGTGGGGCCCCACCGTCCCTTGAGGCGCTCCGCCGCGTCCCCGATGCTCGGACGGCCGTCGACGCCCCTAATCTGTGCAACTCCCGCCGCCATAGGCGCGCCATTCGGCGAGCTCTTGGGCGCGCTCGAACAAGAAGATCGCGCCGTGCGGTTCCTCGACAATGATCTCCAAGCGCCCGGTCCAAAGGCCCGGACGCAAGATGGCGAGGATCTCGATCTCGTCGCCGCGCACCAAATCTCGCGCAATATCGATGCACGAGGGTTTGGTGATCTCGATGCGAAAACACTCGGGGGCCGCGCCGTCGCTGACGCCCATGCGCAAGCTCACGCGCACGACGCGCCGACTGAACCAGGCGCGATGCAATTTGGGCCGAGCGATGAGCCAGCCAAAGAGACGGATCTGATTGTGCGCATGGGACATGAGCGCTCTCCTTCGATGTGATCAAGGCGCGGGCGCCTCCAAGGCGTCGCGCACGCCCGGCCATGAAGCGGCGGCGTGCAAGGCGAAAATGGTGGGACCCGCGCCCGAAGGGCCGGGCGCCGCGCGTGCAAACGCGGCGCGCGGGGCAACGATTTTCAGCTTGCACGCCGCCGCGGGCCGGGCCGAGTGGCGACGACAAAGAGGCGCCCGCGTCAGTGCGCATCGCAGCGCGCTCAACACCTGCCCGCACGCCTTTGCACCCGCGGCGCCCCATCACGGTCTCTCGCACGCGTCGGCGACGAAACCAGGGTGACGCGCGGTGTTCGAAAGGCGCGTGCGGATGCGGCGATGAAAAGGATGCGGCCCCGGCGATTGGGTGGGGGAGAATTGTCCGCCGGGGCCGCGATTGGACGCTTCTAGCGTCCGCTCGTTGAAACATCTATTGCGCGGGTTCGTTCCGCGGAGCGCTATGGTGACGGAGCGCGTGCGACCACGCGCAGGCGTGACAGCGCCCGCATCGTCAATATTCGCTCGGCAGGAAGATCACCTGGTTTTGGAACCAGAGAATGATCTCCGCCAAGGGAAAGTCGGTGAAGCCGATCTCCTGCTTGGCCACGAGATGATGGTCGCCGTCTTCGCAGGTCAACACAGCAGAGCGATTGGCGGCGACGACGAGCTTCCAGACTTGAAACTCATGCGCGGCCACCTTCGGATCAAGCTGGTGGGCGACGATGGCGTCCAAGAGCCAATAGGCTTCGCCGGCCCGCGCCACATGATGTGCGCCGTCCGTGTAGGTGATGTTGGGATTGAGCGGATGGCGCCGCCAGGTTTGCGAACCGGTGAATTGGGCAAGGTCGCTTGCGCGCAATGTCTTCGACATCACGGATCTCCAATGAGAGATGAGAGAAGAGAAAGCGCCGCCGCGATGTGCGGCGGCGCCAGCGTTCAGGCGGCGGTCTCCACGACGCCCAATGATTTGACCACGCCTTCAGCGGGATCGATGGCGACGAAGACCTTGCCGGTCCATGTGTCCGTGCCTTTGATCTTCCAGCGATCGTGACGCAGCACGCCGCGCACTTCGGCTTTCACGTTCTTGCGCATCGCCTTGGCGGTTTCTTGCTGACGCGGGCAATAGATCTCGATGGTGAAACGGTCGGTGCGCTCGCCGGTGCGGACATCGAGCCAGAGCGAGACGATTGTGCTGGTGACGCCGCGATGTTCGAGCGTGCGGAGCTTTGGGTCCGCGACCAGCACGCCAATGAGGTGGACGGAATTGTTCATGGGGCTTTTCCTTCAAGGCTCCCTTTCGGGGCCGCGGGGAGGGCGCCCCGCGACGTCGCCTCTCAGCCCGGCCGCGCCAAGCCGGCGTGCAAGCGCAAAATGGTGGGGCCCGCGCCCGTTAGGGCCCAGAGGCGCCCGCGTGCGCGCGGGCGCGCGGGGCAACGATTTTGCGCTTGTGGGCCGGCGACGGCCGGGCGCTCTGGGCGATGGCGTGGGGCGAACACCCAGGTCTCGAACGGGAGCTCAAGATCAGGCCGCATGCGCGGTCCGCACCGCGCTGGTATGGGCGCGATCCCGATCTCACGCAGGCCAAGACGAAATCATCCCGGCGCGCTCGCGCGCGCCCAATCGTTCCAATCCGCAAAGCCCGGCGGCGGCAGGGCGATCTCGCAGGCAATCGAACGCTGCGCGCGTGTGCGCAATCGCTCGGCTGCGGCCAGGCCCGCCTCGTCCTGGTCGGCGGCGATGATGAGCTTGTCGATGACGCGCGGCGGGTCGAATTGGGCGAGGTTTTCAGCACTCAGCAAAGCCCAGGCGCCCGCGCCCAGCGCGCGCCGCGCCGAAAGCGCGGTCTCCAATCCTTCGGCCACGACCAGGATGTCGCTGGGCGCATCGATGCGCACATAATGTCCCATGAGCCGCCCGATCGTGCGCCGGGGCGTTGCAAGTGCGGCTTTGGCCGCGCCATGCGCACTGAGCAACGTGACCTGGATGCCGCCCAGAGCGCCTGCCTTGTCGACGAGAGCCGTGACCAGAGCGGGGCGGCGCTCACGGTCTTCAAGGCTCGTCATGCGCGCATGAAAACGCAGCACGTCGGGACCGGGCAATTCGCCTTCGATCGCACGCGCGCGCAGATAGCGCTCAGCGATCGTGCCCGCGATCGGCGCGGCCTCCTGCCAAAGCCGGGTCAAGCGCGCCATCCGATCTTCTTCGCGCGGCTCGTCATGGACGCGCACACTCGCATCGGCCGTATCGCCGTGCGGCGCGCTCTCTTCGTCCAAAAGACCAAGGTTAGCCAATTCATCGCGCACGGCGCGCCAATCGTCGCGCGGACTGAAACAATAGATCAGCACCCGGCCATCTTCGGTTTCCAACAGCGAGACCGAGCGATCGTGGGGCCCGTGTCCGGGACCACGAATCCGGGCGCGCCGGCCTCCGTGTGTGATCTCGCCGCCCATGGCGTCGACGATGCGCTTAAGCCGCGACATCGCACGCCTCCGGGGCGGGGCTCTTGGTCAACAGCCAATCGACCGCGACCTGAGCTTGGCCAGCCGCGAACAGGAAGGCGCGTTTGTCGTGGGCGAGCACATTCATCCAAGAGCCAATATAAGCGCTGTGATCGAAAATGTGATGCGGCGGCAGGCGCATATGCGCGCCCAGGATCGCTGCGCCGATCTCAGCGATCAGCTCTTCGACGGCGCGCGCCTCGCGGCTGAAGCGTCGGGTCAGATCGCGCCCGACGCGGTGCTCTGCGCCAGTGGCGTGGACGCATTCATGGTTCAAGGTGGCGCAATATTGGGCGACGCTGTCGAAGGCGGCGAGCGCCGGCATGGCGATCTGATCGCGGCTCGGCATATAGCAGGCGATGTCGCGCGACAGCACGCGGGCGATCTCAAGTTTGGCAAACCAGGCTTCGTGTGCGGCGCTCGCCATGGGCGGGGCCAAGCTTGCGGGGGGATGAAAGCTCCGGCTTAAGCCCTCGATCTGATCTGCGTTGAACACCAGATAGGTTTTGAGAAAGCGGAAGCTCTGGCCTGCGTTTTCGGCTTCGCGGCGCGGCAGCGCACGCTTGGCGGCGCCGTAAAACACCACGGTCTCGCCGCGTTCGCCGCGCCGCACCTGGGCGCCCAATTTGGCCGCCTGGTTGAAGCTCAGCCAGAACGGCGATTGAAAGCCTGAGGCTTGAGCGCGCGACCAGAGCAGAATGATATTCACGCCCCGATAAAGCTCGCCCGTGACGCGGCGCGGCAGAGCCGGGCCAGCGCGCGCGCCATCCCAGGGCTTGCGCCACGGCATTGCGCCCTGGGCAAGCACGCTCAGGATCTTTTCACTGATATGGGCCGCGATATCGCAGCGCGTCTTGGTCGTCGTCATGATGACGCCTCCAAAGCAAGAAGCACGCGACCGGCGCTTGGGTCGGCCGCATGCAGAAGGGGTGATGGGGATCAGGCGCGCTCGGCCTGCGTCTCCGCCTCGGGCGCCTCTGCATCAAGGGCGATGGCAGGCGGCGCGCCGAGGTCTGGCGTGACAAGGCAATCGGGCAGCCAGCGCGACGCCGACATCGCCTTGGCCGCGGCCTCGGCGAAAGCGGCCTTCTTCAGTTTCGCCAGCGCCTTCAATTTGGACTCGGCGTCCTCTTCACGAAAAACCTTGGCCCCGCGCAGGATCTGAAGCGCCAAAGCGCGCGGCGCGCGCGCCCAGAAGGCGGCGTCCGCACACCAATGTGCGCCCATGTCGAGCGCGAGCGCGGAAGCGATCGTGTCGCTAGATCTTTGGCGGGCCTGGTCGCGGGCGCTCACGCCCTCATGGGTCAGATCAATGGTCTGCGCCACGATCATGGCCAGGCAGCGGCTGAGTTCAGCGGCGTCAAGGGCGAGGCAATCCTTGAGCGTCTGCGGCGCCGGCTTGCGCGGCTTCAAGCCCTGCAGCGTGTAAGCATCGTCGAAATCATGCGCGGTCGCTTGGATGTCGACGCCGCACAAGGCGTCTGCGTCCACGTTCTCGTGGCCCAGCATGCAGACGAGGAGCGCCAGCGCCAGGTGCGGGGCGGCGGCCACGCCCTCGCGAATGGCGCGTGTGCGCGCAAGCGTAAGCTCGCGCATCAGCGCCTTGCTGAAGCCAGACCCAGAATTTGGCCCGCAGGCGCCGGCTTGGTCGTCGCCCGAGGCGGCAAGCTTTGCGCGGCGCAGCTTTGCGATCGCTTTCAGATCGGTCCTGCGGATGAGCCCGCGCAGAATGACCGCCTTGCCATCGCGATCGACGCTGACCAGCAGCCCCGCATGCGCCATCTCGGTCGGCTCGAAGACGCGTGCGGCTTGCATGATCTGCTCGCGTTCTTGGTCGAGCGCACGGCGCTCATCCCAGAGCGCGTCCGCGCCATCGCAATCCTCCAAGGCTTCGAGTTCGGCCTCGAGGCGCGCGATCTTGGTTTCCAACGCGCGCAAGCGCCGCGTCTCGGCGGGGCTAAATTGGCGCACGCGCGCGTGCAGCCGCTCGCTCGCGCAGCCCTCAATCTGCGCGCCGGTCAGATTGATCTCTGACCAGCCCCAGCCTTCAGCATGGGCGGCGCGCAGCGCCTCGGCTTTTTCCAGAGCCAGGCGCTGCAGGATCTCGCCATCTTCAAGGAAGACGGAAGTCGCATCGAAGAGATCGCGCGCCAGCCGCCCGCCCGCCGCTTCATAGGCTTGAAGTCCGACAAACAGCGCCAGACGGTCGGTCTTCGCAATCCGCCCCGCGGTCAAGGCATTGCGTACAAGCCCCGCATTGGTGATGGGTTTGGCGAGGCCCTTGAAGACGCGTGCTTGGGCCTCTGGATCGGCGCTGATGCAAAACGCGCGCGCGACATCGAGGGTGATCTGGCCGCTGCGATAGGCGGCGCGCAGCGAAGGCGAAAGCCTTCCGAGCGCCAGGCGTTGCTCGACATGGCGCACGCTTGCGCCAAAGCGCTGGGCGATGTCGTCGACGCCCGCGCCCGCATCGACCAGCGCGACGAAGGCTTCGACTTCGTCCATCGCGTTCATCTCGACGCGCTGGATGTTTTCCGCGAGCGAGGCCTCCGCGGCCGCTTCCGCATCGATGACGACGCAGGGGACGGGCCAATTTTTCGCAAGTTTGCCCTCGCGCACGAGGCGTTTGAGGGCGTTATGGCGCCGGCCGCCCGCTTCGACGGCATATTTGCCGTCGGCGCGTGCGCTGACAGTCAGATTCTGCAGCAGGCCATGCGCCAGGATGGAGGCGGCGAGCGCCTCCTCATCGGCTTTGCGATGGGTGCGGCGCACATTGTTTGGACTTTGCACGAGCTTGTGCAGGGGAATGAGTTGGATGGCTGACATGAGAGAACCTCGAAAGCGCCCACGCCGAACATCGCGCGCGGGGGCCGCTTGGTGCGACGGGTGGTCTCATTGGCGCGCCCCAAGGCGCGGCCCGGGTCGAGGGCTTTAGAGCGTGAGCGTCCCTCGACGCGGACTGCGCCGGCGCGCATACATCGCCGTCGCACCAAGCGGCTCCGCGCGGGGGCGGACTAGCGGGTCCACACCGCGTCGATGTCGCCAACCGCAACGGGACCAAAATAGCGACTGTCGAAAGAATCTGCGCTGTCGCCTAAGACAAAGACCTCGCCGTCTAATCTGCGGCAGCCTTGCCAGCGCGGCATGAGACGACCCTCGCGATCAAGGCGGCGTCTGGAGGGGAGCTGCGCGCCATTGATCGTGACGTTTGCGCCATGCGCGCAGACGATGTCGCCGTCGACGCCAGCGACGCGCTTGATGAAGCGATCATGGGCGTCGGCGAAGCCGCGTTGGCGCGCATAGGCGGAGGCGACACGTTGGGCGCGCACGGTGACGATGGCGTGGCGCGCCGGTGCGTCCGTGCTGCGCCAATAAAACCCGACCGGCATCGACGCGGTCGCGTTGTAGAGGACAAGGTCCGGCGCGGGCGTGACAGCCAACCCAATGGCGATCGCGGCGGCCAGGACCCAGCGGCCCATGCAGATATTGGAAGCGCGTGTTGTGACACGGAGGCGACGGCGCGAAGGTCTCACAAATAAATCCGGGGCCGATTGCTGCGCGACGGCGCACGCCCATATTCGGCTAAACCAGGGGTTGCGGAAGGGGGCGCGCGCCAATATTGTTGAATATTGGCGCTGGCTGGCCGCCAGTGCAGTCGTCGGCAGCGTCGGTGCGGGGTGTGCGGCGGGGAATGAGCAAGCGGATTGCGACTTTCGAATTTTTGCAGGCTTGCCGCGCGGCCAGGACGGCTGATGAGATCGGTGGATTGTTGCAGCAGGCGCTGGCGCAATGCGGCGTGGCTTATGTCGCCTGCGCTTCGCACGTCGATCCGCTGAAGCCGCCGCGCGGTGCGGTGATGATGGTCAATTACCCGCAAGCCTGGCTCGCGCATTTTTCCGACAGCGGCTTTGCCCATGTCGACCCGATCTATTGGGCCGCGGGATGGATGCCGCGCGAATTTTGGTGGGACAAATTCTTTGCCGCCATGGAGCTCACGCGCGAGCAGAAACGCGTGCTCAACGAGGCGCGCGAATGCGGCATCGCTGGGGGCATGACCATTCCCATTCATTCCCCGGGCGCCTTGCCGGCGTCGTGTTCGGTGGTGCCGGGGCCTGACGGCGTCGACCCACTTGATATTCCAGACATCCAATTCATGGCCATCAACGCGCATGAGGAGGCGCGTTTGCGCAATGGCGGCGCGCTGACCGCGCCGCCCATTCTGTCGAAGCGCCAGCGCGAGTGCATGGCGCTGGCCGCGATGGGCAAGAGCGACAGCGTCATCGGCCAGATTCTGGGGATTTCGCCGCGCACGGTCGAACACACGATCGAAGACGTGCGCAAAAAATTCGGTGTTTCGCATCGCACCCAAGCCGTGGCGCTTTCCGTGGTGAGCCGATTGGTCAGTCTCAACGAGTTGTCGGACTGAACTCGGCGCTCTGAGTCGCACCGGAGTCAATTAGGGGAACGCCCCCTCTTGGGCGGCAGCGGCCGAACGTTCAGCATCGCTTCCATCAAAGGAGGCGATCGATGATCCAGATCATCACGCGGGAGAATAGGGCGCTCTTTCATCATGCGCTGACGGAAATGCACCGCCAGCGCCGCAGGCTCTTCATCGACGAGATGGGGTGGGGCTTGGCCGAGATCGCCGGCCTCGAGATCGATCAATTCGATAGCGAGGACGCGATCTATCTCATTGAGATGAACGCGCGAGGGGAGGTGCTGCAATCGGCGCGCCTCATCCCGACGACTAGGCCGCACATGCTGAGCGAGAAATTCGCCAGCCTTTGCAGCACAGCGCCTCCATCATCGCCCGCGATTTGGGAGGCGTCCAGGTTCTGTCCCGCGCCCGAGACGCCGAAGGGCGCGCCCAGACGGCGCCTGCTCGCGCGCATGATCGCCGCCATCCTCGAGACCGGTCTGCTCTTCGGCATGGAGCGGGTGACCTTTGTCGCAAGCGCAGCCCTTGCCCCGCTCGCGCGCACCGCGGGTTGGCGGGTGCATGCATTGGGGCCGGTGGTGCGCGCCAAGCGCGATCGCTTGGCCGCCTTCGCGGCGGAGATCTCAGCTGACGGCTTGGCGATGGTGCGCGCGCGCAACCAATTCGACGCGCCGCTCACCCGCCATGCCGATACTGGCCTGAAGCGCGCGGCCTAGAGGGGAGCATGACGATGATGAGTGCGGTCCGCCCGGGGGCGAGCGAAGCGTCACGATTGGCGCGGCATGCGATCGTGGATCTTTTGGCCCATGGCTATGTCATCCTTCCAGACGCCGTGAGCGCAGCCCAGATCGATGCGGTGGGGGCCGAGATGGGGCCGTACTTTGCGGCCACGCCCCGATGCCAAGGCGATTTCTATGGCTGGCAGACCACGCGCGTGGGCGGGCTTTTAAGCAAGGCGCCCAGCGTTCAGAGGCTCGTTTTGCACCCTCAAGTGCTGGACGTGGTGGAGACAATTCTTGCGCCATCATGTGATTGCATTCAGCTCAACCTGACCCAAGGCGTGCGCATCCATCCAGGCGAGCGGGTCCAAGCGGCGCATCGCGATGAAGAGATGTGGCCGTGCGAGACCAAAGTGAAGCCTTGGCTCGTCAATGTGATTTGGGCGCTGACGGATTTTACCGAGGAGAATGGCGCAACGCTGTTGTGGCCAGGCTCGCATAATGAGACGCTTGATCGCAGGATTAGTCCTCAACGTGCGATCGCTGCGCGGATGAAGCGCGGCTCAGCGCTCTTGTTCTTGGGCGCGCTCACCCATGCCGGGGGCGCCAACGCCACAGAGAGCCCGCGCGACGGGATTATCGTCTCTTATTGTCTGGGCTGGCTGCGCCAATACGAGAACCAATATCTGACCTATCCGCCTGAGATCGCGCGCGCCTTTCCGAAGGCGCTGCAGGAGCTCATCGGCTATCGGATGCATCGGCCCAATCTGGGCGGCTGGCAGGGGCGCTGCCCCAAAGGCGTGCTGGACGGCGAGGACGCCATCGGTCCCCATATCGACGCGCTGCCGCCCGCGATCGCGGCCGAGCTGAAAGCGCATTATGGCGAAGTCAGGTGAGCCGACGATCCCCGAGCGGGCGTATCAGGAGATCAAGCGGCGCTTGCTTGATGGCACGTTCAAGCTGCGCCAACGCTTGGATGCATCCGCGATCTCTCATGATCTTGGCATATCGGTCACGCCGGTGCGTGAAGCGCTTGTCCGTCTGGCGGCCGAGCGCTTTGTGATCGGCCGTCCTGCGAAGGGGTTCTACGCCATGCTCTGGACCGAAGCGCAATTGCGCGAACTCTATCTTTGGCGCGGCCTGCTGGCCCAGCTCGCTTTGGAGCAGCGCGGCAGGCAAGCGCCTATGCCAATGTCCCAAGCCGCCTATCCAGATTTGATTGCTGCGCTCTTGGCGGCCTTGCACGATGCTAGCGTCAATCCAGAAATCGTGCGCGCGGCCGACAATGCCGAAGATCGGCTGCGCCGCGCGCGCGCCGCGGAAACGAGTCTATGGGAGGATGTGCGCGAAGAGGCGGAGGCCTTGGCCGAAATCCTGGCCGACGCCAAAGTCGACAAGGCGGTTAAGGCCGTACTGGCCTATCATAGCCGCCGCGCCGCGCATGCAAGAGACATTCGCAACCTCGCCGCGCTGCACGATCTCCCCGCCAATGGCGGCTGAGTCCCCACTTTATTGTCATTTTTATAAAGGCGCTTATCGGCGCTGCGGCGCGCATCCTCCGCTCGGATCGATAGGCGATCCAGCCATGGAGGCAAACATGCGTGACCAAGACACTGAACTTGTCGATCTCGGCGCGGCCAGCGAAACGACGCTCGGGCCATACTTCCCGCCCTTCACCGAAGCGATCGTCGTCGAAGATCATCGCGATCCCGACTGAGCGTGTTTGAGGCGCGCAGGCCGCGGCCGGCGCGCCTCAATATCTGAGGCATGCGTCCAAAGCGCATCGATGGAGGCCGTAATGGAAAAGCAAACATGCGAGCCCGATCTCGTTGAACTCGGCAGCGCCAGCGTGATGACGCGGGGCGTTTGGGACCCGACGCTGATGGAAAGTCTTGTGCTTCAAGACTATCGCGATCCCGACTGAGCAAGTGGGCGCGCCAGCAAAAGCTGGCGCGCCCGAGATTGCGCGAGGGCGTGTTTCACGCGCCACAGCGCCTGACACCAGGATATGGAATGTGCTCGAAGGCGTCCGATGTGGACCTCATCGTGCTGAGCGAGGCAGGGCGTGGCGCTCGGCGCGGCGCGCTCATCCGGCGCGCCCCATGACGCGCCCCACCGCTCTCGCCGCTCATGTCTACGCCGTGCGCGAAGGCGATTGGGTCGTGTTCTATGATGTGAAGCAAGATCGATATAGCGCGCTGCCGGCGCATGCGGCGGATGCAAAATCCTGGGCCGCTCTCGGCGTCGATGTGGGCGCGTGCGACCATAGCGTCGATGCAAAGGTCGATCTCACAGGCCTGCTCGGCCGCAGCAATTTGCTGGATGTCGGCGCGCCTGCGTGTGCTGCGGCAGGACCGCCGCTCGCGTGGTTGCGCGCGCTCCCGGATGGATTGGCGTTCTTGTATGCCTGTGTTTGGGCGCGCGCCCTGGTGCGCCGGCGCCGATTAGATCTGGCCTACGCCAATCTGAGCATTTGGAAGCGCGCGGTCGCGCCTGCGGTCCCGACAAAGCCTATGCTTGCCTATTATGAAGCGGCGCGGCCCTGGTTTCCGGAGCGCCGCGTCTGCCTCTTTGACTCGCTTTCCCTGCTGACCTTCATTTTGTCGCGCGGCGCGTGCGCCGAATTGGTCATTGGCGTGCGCGGCCGACCGTTCGCGGCGCATTGTTGGCTTGAAGGCGGCGGCGAAATTCTCAATTCACCGTCTGACGCATGCATTGGGCATGCGCCGATCCTGCGCATCTAAGATGGCGCGCCTGTTCGGCATGCGTTGGCAGGTGGGAGATGTTGCGGCGACGCGCGCGGCCGCCGCGATCGGCGAGACCTTTGCGGCGCCTTGGCGGCGTGTGATCGCGCGCCGTGGCGTACTCTTATGGGCAACCCAGGATGGGGCGCAAACGCCGGCAATCGAGCTCCCGCATGAAGGCGGCATGCTTGTCGGGCAGACATTCGAGCGCGCCGATGGCGTGTCGCGGCCGCTTATGGGCGAGGCGATCGATGCGCGGCGCTGCGAGGCTTGGGTGACAAGAAGGGGCGAGGCCTTTGTACGGGAGTGTTGGGGCCCCAACCTTGCGATTTTCCACGACAGCTTCGCCGACAATCTAACGATCATTCGCGACGCTGGCGGGGGACGGCCGCTCTATATCGATGCGCGCGCCAATCCGATCCTCTTCTTCACGCATGTGGATGATTGGCTGACGCACGCCAAATCCGTCGAACTTGATTGTGACTATCTTGCAGCCTTTGTCGCCCAATCGCGCATCGTAACGAGCCAGACCGGATTGCAGGGCGTGGAGGAATTGCTCCCCGGCGGGCGCGTGGTGCTGGGGCGCCGTGGCCTCAGCTGGGACATGGTTTGGCGCCCGCCGATGCGCGGCGCGGCGCCCATGTCATTCGATCAGGCGAGGTCGGCGCTTCGCGCCGCGGTGTTTGACGCTGGCCAAGCGTGGCGACGCGCATCGGGCGCGTTTGTCCATCGTCTCTCGGGCGGGCTCGATTCCTCGATCGTGCTGGCCGCGTTGCATCAGGGCGAAGGCGGCGCGATCGTCTGTGTCAACGAACGGGCGGAGAACCTGCCCGAAGCCGATGAGTTCGCGTTGGCGGCCCAGACCGCCGCCTATTGGGGCGTGCCGATCGAAGCCTGGACCTCGATCCCGCAGCACGTGGATTATGCAGCGCTGCTTGAGATCGAAACGCATGGCAAGCCGTCGCTCGCCGATATGGGCTTTGCCGATCCCGTCGCGAGAGCGCTGGCCAAGCGCGCCGCCGGGGCCGTGGTCAGTTCAGGACAGGGTGGCGATCAGATCTTCCAGCGGGGTCGGGCGCCGTTCTTGGTTGCGGATGCGCTACGCGATGGATTGAGTCCCAAAGCAATCATGCGCGTCGCGCGCGACGCGGCGCGCTTGTCGAAGACCCACATGTGGGAAGTGCTTGGCGAAGGCGTAAAGCATGGACTCTTTCGCGCGCCCTTCGATCCGATCGGGCGCGAACGGTTTGCGACACCCTTGGCGAGTTCCGGCGGCATGGATCATGCGAACGCGCTGCGCCAAGCCCATGCTTGGCTTTTGGGCGCGAAGACGCTGTCGCCAGCTAGGCGTTGGCGGCTGACGCGTGCGGTGGATTTGGCTTTCTATGCGCAACCCAGCGTGCTCACGACCGCGTCCACGTCCGCGGCCGTATTAGCGTCGAGACCCGTGATGGAATGCGCCTACGCCATTGCGCCTTATGTCATGGTGGAAGGCGGTGTTGATCGCGCGCTGGCGCGCAGCGCTTTCGGCGATTGCGTGCCGGCGGCGGTGCTGGCGCGAACGCGCAAGGGCGACACCACGCGCTTCCATACCGCCGTGCTTGAGCGCAATTTCCCGTTCATGCGCGAAATGTTGATTGGCGGACGCCTGGTCCAGCACGGGCTTGTCGATGCGAACGCGCTGGAGAAGGCGCTGTCGCGCGCTTGGGCGCCAGATGGCTTGCTCAACGCCAATTTGACGACCTGTCTTTTGGCGGAGACCTGGATCAGACGTTTGGAGGCCGCCCAAGCGCGCACGCGTCAGTCGCCGGCCGCGCGCGCTTCTTGAGCCTCGACCATCGCGCGCCAGCGCGCGCGGCGTTCGGGTTCGATGGCGCTCTCAGTGTCGAGATCGCGAAGCCAGAGATCGATCCAAGCAAGATTGCGTTCCTGGATCGCCTCAATCTGCGACGGCATTGGCTTCAGATGATAGGCATTGGGGTGAAGGTAGAGTTCGACCGGCCGGCCCAGCTCCTGGAGGCGTGTGCGCAGCGGCAGAGCCGAGATGAGTTCGGTCTGCGCCAAATTTAAAAGCAGAGCCGGCTGATACTGGTCCGCGTGTTCGGCCGAGGACATGCGGTCCCACCACGCGCTCCAGCGCGGGTCTGTGTCCGAATAGGGTGCGGTGATCGCGCCTTGGCGCTGGAGTGTGGCGCGGTAAGCGCTCGACATAAGCCACCAGGACGCGCGGTCCATCGGTGGGGACGAGCTGATCGCGGCGCGGAAGCGCCAGCCGCGATCGAGCAGCGCATACAAGGTCTCGGCGCCATCGCTCATGCCTGTGATGGCGACGCGATCACCATCAATCAGTCGTCGCGCCTCAAGCGCGCGCAGCATGAGCGCGATCGAGGCGATCTTGACGTCTATTTCCGAGCCGTCGAGTTCGGTGCGCATCTGCGTTTCGGTGAAGCCATAGACACGGCGCACTGCCTCGACCTCGGGACGATCGACCGCCAAGACAAAATAGCCGCGCGCGGAGAGAGGCAGAACCGGATATTCGCCGCTGACGCCCGCGCCCAAAAACCCGCGCGCGCGATATTGAACGATGACGAGGGGATAGCGTCGGCCTGAGCGCCAATGCAGCGGATAGACGAGACGACCGAACGAGGCGTTGCCCGCGCTGTCGATAATGTCGAGGCGATCCACGCGTGGTGCGGCGATGGCGGCCCATTGCGGATTGGGATTGTAGAGGACGCGGCGTGCGCCGGTGCTGAGGTCAATGGAGACGATCTCGCGCGGACGCTGAAAGCTCTCTTCAAGGCAATAGAGAGAAGCGCCTGCCAATTGACAGCCGTGCAATTGGCCTTGGGTGCGATAGATCAGCCGCGTCGTTTGCGCGGCCCGGTCCCAGGCGCGCACGCTCATCTCGGCGTCTTCAGCGTCGGGGCGCACAAAATATACGATGTCGCCGCGCGCGCTCAAAAACACCTGGCGAAAGCGCGCAAGGCATGCGGCCAGCGCGCATACGACGCGAGCGCCGTCCGCGAGTTCCACGGCAGGCGCCAAGATTGCGCCCGCCGCGTCAGGGTGGTCGCCTGTGGCGACGATGCGTGCGCGCGGGAAGCCGCGCCCTTGCGCCTCGCCAGACAGACCTGCGCTCTCCGTGTCGTTGGCAGGGCTGACGAGGCCCGTGGCCGGATCGATCCGCACGACGGACGCGCCAGCGGAATCGTCGGCGATACGCCCGACATGATAGAGCGCGTCAAAGCGGTCGCCCAAGGCAAAGCCATAGGCGACATCCTGGCGTGCGATCCGCGCCAGCTCCGTCCTGGGCGTGCCGATACGCGCGATGATCGCACCGTCGGCGCTCCATGTGATCGCCTGCACATCGCCTGGAAGTTCGGCCACGCGGGCGCCAGTCCCGTCCGGCATCGCAATCGCCCAAAGCTCGGCGCGACCCTCGCGTTCTGCGATGAAGGCGATGCGCGATCCATCCGGAGACCATATCGGCGCACGCGGGAGCGGCGCGCCGCCGCGCCGACCCCGCACGCTGGCGAAGAGATATGCTCCAGCATCCGCCAGGATACGTGCGTCGCCGGTGTGAGCATCAACGACAATCAAGTCGTGGCGAAGTTTATTGTGGACGCGATCAGTGCGCCGCTCAATCAGGGCAAGCGAGCGACCGTCCGGGGAGAGGGCGAGCCCGCCTTCGAACTCGCCGAGACCCCGCAAGGCGGCGAGATCGTCGCGCGTCGCTGGCCGCCCGGCGCGCGGACTAGACTCAAGAATGATGGTGGCGCGTCCGCCCTCGACCCAGTTCGGCGTTTCGGCAGGCTCCTGCGCGGCGCCGCTACAGGCATACAAGAGCGTAAGCGCGACAATGCCGCGGCGGATGGCTTGGGACATGGGCGATCACCAACGCTTGCGGATTTCGACCGCAAACAGGCGTCCCACGGGCGAGGCGTTCTGGGCGTCGAAGGCAAAGCCCAACGGATTGTTGGCGAAGGGCGGATCCTCATCGAAGACATTCTGCACCGAGAGCGAGATCTCTGAGCCGCGCGCATCCAGAGCAAATCCTGCGCGCATGTCGAACGTCAGGGATGAATCGATCTCCCGTGTTGGCGTACTCAGATTGTCTCGGTAGCTGTCGACATAGATCCCAGTCACCCCGGCGCTCCAATGGCCAGCCTGCCATGCGAGGCTGAGCCGTGCGCGCCAATCGACCGGATTGAACATGGTGTTGAGGGCTTCGATCCCGGCAGCGCCGGGGACTGTCATTCGCTCATATTGAAGCAGACCGCTCGCCGACGCGTTCAGCGTGAATTCGCCCATGCGTGTTGCGAATGCGTATGCCGCCGAGAGGTCGATTCCGCGCACGCGCAGGCTCGCCAGATTGCTGAGCCGGCCGTCGAAAATCGCCTCGACGCTCGAGAGCGGCAGGGAACCGGCGACCGTGTCCACGGACGCGATGGCGGCTTGCACTTGCGCCAGCGTCGGATTGCGCGTGAAAACGGTCTCAAGTCCGGTTGGGTCGCGAAACGCGGCCAAAACATTGCCGGGGGTGGCGATGCGATTGGCGAAATCGATGTCAAAATAAGCGGCGTCGAGACTCAGTCCGCGCATGATGCGCGGGCGATAGGTGAACCCTGCGGTCCAGCTTTCCGCCTCTTCGGGTACAAGGTTGGGATTGGAGCCGCCCAGAATGAGCAAGCCGGTCGAGCCATTTGTTGCTTGGGGGTCTTGCGCCGCTGTCGCGCTCGTCAGCGTGCCCGACGTCGCGCCGAGCATTTGCTGGAATTGTGGCGCCTTGAACGAGAGACCCCAAGTGGCCCGCAGCGTCAGATCACCTGCAATTGCCCACGATACGCCAATTTTTGGCGTTGTCGCGTCGAACGTGTCGGAGCGCTCCTGCCGCACGGATGCTGAGATTTGGAACGTGTCCGTAACGGGGGCCAGAATTTCCGCGAACACGGCCTCGATCGTGCGCTCACCCGGGGCTTGGATTGGCAAGCGCGTGATCCCTGATGTGCGGATGAATTCACGATCGATGGTGAAGCTCTCCTGCCTGCGTTCGAGTCCCAGGGCCGCGCGCAAGACCCCGCCTGGCAGATCGAACAAGGGTCCATCGGCTTTGGCCGCAAAGGTGCGGATTTCGGAATCGGTGTCGATGTGCTGGTCGTAGGTGAAGGCGGCGAGCACGGAGGCGGGTGTGTTGGAGCCGTCCGCGAACGGATTGAAGGCGGTGGCGATGGCGTTGGAGGCATAGGCGGCTGTGACGGCTGGTGATGATTCAAACGTGTTCTCGATGCGCGTGTCCTCCTGCACCAGCGCATGGGACCCGACCAATTCCAGCCGCCACTCATCCCAGAGCGCGATCTCGGCGCCGGCGGCGACATTGTGACCTTGGCTTGAAGTGACATGTCGGATGGGGCCGAGGTCTGCGCCGAAATAATAGCCGATCGTGAGATTGCCTTGACCGAGGAAGAGCCCGTTGAGCTGGCGATAATAATTTGTCTCGGGGATGACGATCGAGGTCGCGATCTGCGTGTCTTGGGCGTAGGCCTCGCGCACGCCCGCCAGCGCATCGACAAAGACTTCGACATGCGGCGTCGCCTGCTGACGCGCGGATAGGAAGATGGAGTGGGACCTCTGCTCGGGGAGGAGATAGGAATCTTCGTTGATGTCTTGCTGATTGAGGCTGCCGGCGATGAGATCGGCTTGCGACAGGGACGTACCGTCTTGGCCCGTAGGAATGGCCCATGACGCCGGAATGGCGCCAATGCGGGTGATGTTGCCGGGGTTGGACAGCGTGCGCGAGAAATTGGACCCGCCATAGCGGCGAAGATCGGAGTTCGACGTGGTGTCGCGATCGGCGGCTGCAAGCGCGCCCCGCTCGCGATAATCGTAGCCCATCATCGCATGACCGGTTTCCCATGATGCGCCAATGAGCTGCGCTGCGGCGAATTCATCCATGCCGCCATGGCCGTCGCGGCCGACGCGCACGCGCGATGCGGCGCCTTCAAAATCGGAATCGAGGATGACGTTGACCACACCGCCCACGGCGTCGGAGCCGTAGGTGGCTGAAGCGCCGTCAGCCAACACGTCGATGCTGCGCACCGCGCTCAAAGGAATGAGCGAGAGGTCGACAAAATTACCAAAGCCCGATGGCGCCAAGCGCCGTCCATTGACCAGGGTGAGCGTGGCGTCGGCGCCGAGCCCGCGCAGATCGACGGTAGAGCCAAAGGCGATGTTGCGCCGCCCGTCCGTGGCGCCCAATTGCGTGAGTTCGTTCTGACTGCCCGGGAAGTTCTGCGGCAAGGTCGCCACCACATCTTGCACCGTGCCGCGCCCGGTGGCGTCGATCGCGTCGCGATCGAGCGACAAGACGTTCGAGCCCGCGGGCGGGGCGCCGCGGATGCGTGTGCCCGTGATCACCAGATCAGCGTCCTCGGCCTCAGCAACATGCGTGGGCGCCGCGGGAGCGCCGATCGTGTCGTCGGCGCTCCCGCTTTGGGTATGGCGCTGGGGGATCTCGCGAATGACCAGCGTGTCGCCGGTCAGTTCAGCGCGAACCCCCGTATCGCCAAGCAGGAGGTTCAGGGCTTGGCGAGGGGGGTGAACACCGTGCAGTGCGGTGGACAAGAACGGCCGCACGTGCGCGCGTGCGAACAGCACTTGGACGCCGGTTTGTTCGGCGAAGCGCAGAAGCGCGGCATCGAGCGGTTGGGCGGGTATGTCGTAGGCGACGCTCTGTTCGGCGGCGGCGGCCGCGCGCTCCTGCGCGGCCGCGGCGCCCGCGAGCGCGAAGGCTGAACTTGTCGCGAGCGCGATGGCGAAAAATGAGCGTGCGCCGTCGCGGCGCGTGCGCGCCGAAAAATTCCGCATGAAAAGACTCCCCGCGATCCGCCTGTTATCGGCGGCTTCTGCAGGAAGAGACGAACGGGGACGCCAAGCTTAGAGCGGCGCGGGCAAGAATTTTTCGGGCGTCGTCTGGTTCAAAGAGAGTCGAACAGCAGAAGCGCCAACGCCGCGCCCAACATCAAGGCCGCCGCGCGCATGCGTGTGCGCAAGCGCGCTGAGAGGCGGGGGACGTCCACATCGTTGGCGGGCCGGCGGCGCAGATGGCGCGCAATCTCATAGCCGGCCAGCGCCAGCGCGCCTCCAGTGAGCGTCAAGGCGATCAAGGGCACGATCATGAGCGGTCGTCACAGAACATATATGTTATGCTTCGATGGGCGGCCTAACACATAATCGTTCTAATCAGGTGGACGTGGGCCGTTATTGGCGTTCGCGCGGCTGAGCCCAGAGCTCAATTGTAATTGCGATTGCCCCAGAGGTCGGCGGGGCAGGCGAGCCCCCAGAGTCCGCGACGATTGGCGCGCGCTTGTGCTTCCTCGTCGGCGTAAGCGCCGCCGCTATAGCGGCGCCAATCGCGGGCCCAGCCTTGGGCGACCATGAATTCATTGACGCTGGCGCCGGCGACACTGCACTGGCCGATGTCGCGGCCGTAGCGATCAGGCGGCCCTGAAATCGTGCAGAGGACGGTGCGGCCCTCCACGAAACTGTCGAGCGCTTGAGCCGCGCGCTGGTAGACATTCACATCGCCGCAGCGTCTGCCGCGTTCGGGCGCGTCGACGCCATCCAAGCGGATGCGGCGGCCGTGAATCTCAAGCGTATCGCCGTCGATCACGCTGGCGCCGCCCACGCGATCATTGGCGTTCTGCGCGCGCGCGCCAGGGCTTGCGGCCAAGCCAGCAAAGAGCGCCACAAGGATTGCCGCTAAGAGAGGGATGTGTGCGCGTTGCATTGAGCCTCCACGAAAGTCCGTCACAGCCTAACGCTGTTCGCAAGCAAGCTGCAGCGTCCAAGACGAGCCCAGCCGTCCGCGACCGACGCCTCTTCTCCACAGACGCCTCCGCGCCTCGCCTTGACGCCAGAACATAACAAGAACAATATTGCACGCCTGGAACGAGGCCGGCGATGGACGAGTGGATCGACGACACTTGGGATGTCGATCAGCGTGTCTTTGACGAGGACGCGGACGAATTCGAAATTCCGCTGACGCGCGCGCACGCGCTTCGCCCGCCGCGCAATGCATGGCGCTTCGATTGCGACGCGGCGCCCAATCGCCGCGTCGTCTATGCGCGTGAGCCCAACGCGATGCGCGTGCTCATCGCCCAACGCGAGGACGAGGATTGGTTTTTGATCACGCGCGATGGCGAGGTGCAGCCCTTGGACGACGTCGCCTCTTGGGCGCCGCTGATCTCGGCGCTCGTTTGAGTGCGCGCGCATGGGGGCAAAGATCACTTTGGCGCAAGCGCGCCGCCAGAACCGCTATGCTTATCTGGTGGTCAAATGCGCCAGCACGCCGGCGCAATTCGGCGGCTGTCATCACAGCGGAGAGATGTCGCTCTTGCATGCCATTGTGCTCTGGGGCGAGGACAGATGTCTCGATGATTTGCCGCTCCGGTGCTCCAGATGCGGCTCGCGCAAAGTCGAGGTGCGCGCCGATCACCCCCGCGGCGAGGGCGGCAATCCGCTGTTTGAGTGAGCGCGGGCAGGGCGGCTCGGTTGGCTCGGCGTTGAAGCTTGAGCTTGCGTATTTTGAAGACTTGATGCTCCTCGATAAATCAAGGCGACGTGGCCGCCGAGCTCGGCTAGATGCGCGAGCTTGATCGAGCAATGGAGACGTGCATGCGCGGCGTAATTCTGGCCCTTTCGCTGATGCTGGCCGCCTGCGCGACGACGCCTGAGCGCCAGGTGCAATCCTTGCGCATCGCGGCCTGGAATATTGAGCATTTGGCCGAGCGCGACGAGAGCGGCTGCGAGCCCCGCAGCGAGGCCGATTATGCGGCCTTGCGCGCCTTCGTGCGCGGCCTCGACGCCGATATAGTGGCGTTTCAGGAAGTGGAATCGCCCGCCGCGGCAGCGCGTGTGTTTCCCGCAGATGCGTGGACCATCATCATGGAAGCGCGCCCGGGCTCGGGCCGGACGAGCGCCTGCAATGATCGCCCGACCCACACGCTCAATCGTCAAGCGACGGGGTTTGCCATTCGCCGGGGCGTGGCTTTCGAGCGCATGCCCGATCTGACCGCGCTCCAGCTTGGCCAGGAGGATTTGCGCTCCGGGGTCGATGTGATTGTGCGCCCGGCGGGGGCGCCGCCGATCCGGCTCCTCGTCGTGCATTTGAAGTCGCGCTGCGCCAGCGGGGCGAGCGGCGACGATTGCGCGGTGTTGATGGGCCAAGCGCCGATCGTCGAGGCCTGGATGGAGGCGCGCGCCGAGGCGGGCGAAGCCTTCCTGGTGTTAGGCGATTTCAACCGGCGGCTGGCGCGTCCCAGTGATGTTATCTGGGCCGATTGGGATGATGGGGCGCCGGACCTGCGTTTGGCCAGCGAAGGGCGGGGCCCCCAATGCGACCCCCGCTATTCTGAATTCATCGACCATATCGTGTTCAACGCCGCCGATGGGTCACGCATCACAAATTTCAGGGAATGGACCTATGCAGGCGCGCGTCTGTCCGATCATTGCCCGATCTCGATCGATCTGGATCAATCCGCGTTCTAACCGACGGAGTTTGCGTCAACGTGCACGCCGAGCAGCGTGTGGGCATTAACCTTTGATTTCGGACTCAGCAGGCATGGGCCAAGGCGTGGGACGCAAAGGTCCCGCGATGGAGCGCTACATGGCTGCGAAGAAGAAAGTGGCGAAGAAGGCCGCCCCCAAGGCCGCCAAGACCGCCAAGAAGACCGCGAAGAAGAAATAATCTCCAACGCTTGCCTCCCTTCACCGGGGGGACCCGTTGAATCGCAGGAAGCGCCGTCGCGAGCCCGCCTCGCGGCGGCGCTTTTCTGTGGCGCCTGACTAAAAGGTCGCCGTCGAGCTCAAAACGAAGACGCCGTCGACGCTTTCGGCGTTGATCGCCAAATTCTCCCGCAAGAGAAGCAAGAAGCCATCCAAATCATCGGCGCGGATGATGCCGCTGACGCGCAAGTCGCCCAAGGCGGGATCGCCAAATTCAAATCGCGCCCCGGTCTGGCGGGCGACGTCGGCGACGGCTTCGGCGAGCGAGGCGTTGTCAAAAGCAAGCTGGCCTTGGCGCCAAAGCGTGCGCCGCATCAAGGGCGCGCGCGCCACGGGCGCCACATCAATCGCATCGCGCCGGAGCAGCATTTCGTTGTGGGCGTCGGTGCGCGGCGTCTCGCGCGCGCGCAAGAAGCTGCGCTGCATCCCCGCGGCCGCGCCTGAAAGCAAGGAGACCCGCACCTGATCGGCCAAGACCTTGGCCAGCACTTCGCCGGCTTCGCATGCGATCTGGCCGTAGGGGGTCTTGATCACAAAGGGTCTGTCGCCCGCGGCAATCACAAAAAGCGCCTCGCCTGCACGAATTGTGGCGCTGCGCTCGCGCACCTCGACGCGCGTGGCGGCATTCAAGATGACGGATGAGCCGTCAACCAAACGCACGTCGCGGACTTCGCCGATCTGGGTTTCAAAAGCTTGGGCCTCTCCGGGGGCGAGGCTAGCATAGCCCGCCACGCCAACGGCCAGCACGCCTGCGCCCAAGCCCGCGAGCAGCATCCGCCGCGAGGCTAGAGGCGCCGCCGCATCATTGGCCGCGATTGGAAACGCTTCCAGCCGCGCCAAGAGATCAAGCTCGTGCCAGGTTTCGGAGGCGCCCACGAAGGCGGCGCGATGCGCATCGGACTTGGCGATCCAGCGGCGAAAGCGGGCCACATCACGCGCGTCCCAATCGGGGGTATCGAACAGCACGACCCAATGGGCCGCCTCCATTTCAATCCGCGTCGGTTCCTCGCCCGCCATGTTCCAATCCGTGCGCTCCGGCGTGCTCGAAGGCGTGCAGCGCCTTTCGGCATTTGGCAAGCGCGCGCGCAAGGTAATAGGGCACGTTGTGTTGGGACTCGCCCAAACGTTCGCCAATCTCGCGATGGGTGAGCCCGTCCTGCTTGGCCCACAAGAGCGCCAGTCGCTCTTTTTCCGGCAGCGCCAAAATCGCGCCCATCATGGCGGCAAAGCGTTCGCCGCGGACAAGTATCTCCTCGGCCGAGAGCGCGTCCGATGCGCCGGCCAGATCGTCCACATCTTCCGCGCGCACCGATGTCACCGGCGCGTTGGCGGACCGTCGCGCCTCATCGATCGCCAGATTCATGGTCATCCGCGCCAGATAAGCGCGCGGCTCGCCGATCTGAGACACATCAACCTCAAGCATCTTCGCGAATGCGCTCTGCACCACATCCTCGGCTGCGACCTTTCCCCGAAACCGCCGCAAGCGCTTCAGCAGACGCGGCGCCTCCGTCGCAAACAGCCGCGCCAGATCAGCCGGCTTCACGATAGGCCTCCTGCAACTGCACCAACCGCGCCACCAGGCGATCAAGCTCGCTCACATGGAAGCTCTCGATCCCATCCACGCCGCCAGGGTGATCCAGGGTCTCGTAGACCAGTCCTGCCCACACGAACGTGCGCTCAGCGACCATCGTTGCGAGGGCGGTGCAATCGGCGTCGCTGTTTGTAGAAGTGCAGCGCACGACTCCAAGCGCTCCCCGATCAAGCTCGATGGCTAGGTCGGTCGAGCGATCCTCCAAGGCAACTCGAGCGATGACGCCGAGTGACGTCTCGGATTCCACCCGTCCCTCAACATGGTCCGCGAGTGTCGAATACATATTATAGTACATAACACTAAAGTGTGTGCTTTGCCACCGTGCCGCCATGGATATGCGGGCGCTGGTTGGGCGCAATTTCTCGCGGATCCGACGGGAAAAGGGCCTCACTCAAGAGCAGGTGGAGGAGCGATCCGGTTTCAGCCAGCAGTACATCTCTGGCCTCGAAAACGGTCTGCGAAATCCGACTGTGGTGACCTTGTTTGAGTTAGCGCAGGCTCTCGGTGTTGGCCCTGTCGATCTGCTGATGCCCGACGGAAAGGGCAGACAACCTCGTAAGAGGTGATTGAAGTTGCATCCTACGATCGCTCGCTCTCGGCGATCGCCTCACGTCCTGCAGTGTTTTCACCTAAATGGCGCCCGATGCTAGCGGGCAGTAAGGGATCACTCCGCCGGCGGCTCCTGATCGTATTGAATCAGCTTCGCCCAGGCGATGACGCTGATTATCAGGGCTGAGAGCGCGGAAATGATGATCCGCCATACAAAGGTCGCGTCGCCTTCCGCCGTGAGCTGCCACACGAGCGCGTACGTCACAAAAGCAGGCGGCGTGACGAAGATGATGGAAAGCAAGGCGCGAGCCGGCAAGGAACGGAGCCGCGCAAACAGAACCCGCATGGTCCAAAGGCACACGAGCGCCGCCAAGCCTCCAATGAAGTAAGCCCCACCGCTGCCGGCCCCGCTTTCGTGCGCGAGCATGCCGACATAGATGCCGACGGCCAACGGCATCGCGTAGGTCACAAACCCGTACGCGAGGTAGGCGAGGAACGCGAGCACGATCCCGATGAGAAGAACGAGCAGCATGGCGAACACTGCAATGCCAGCTCTTTGCGCTGAGCCCCATTGGGGGAGTTCCCCTATTTGCTTTCGAAGCGCCTTCCGCGAAGTCGTGATCCGAACTTCTTGCGCCGCTCGTATTGGCTCGACGTCTCGCCGCCCAACCGCTTTGCCTTCGCGATCTCTTTCACGTCGCGCAGTGTTTTGATCTTGTGGCAGGCAACGCACATGAGTTGATCGGGTTTGCCAGGGCGCAAGGCGTTGGGTGTGGAATGTTCGGCGATCAAGCCTTCGGTCTCCGGGCAATCGGGCGTGACGCACTTGAAGCCCTGGCGCTCCAGCATCGCATCGTACTCGCGTTGGGTGAGATGGAGCCGGCCGGTCATGAGCCGCCCTCCGGGCCGGATGGGATGCGCTCGACCGAGTGCGCAACGAAGCTCAGGCTGTGATAGGCAAGTTCTCGGACCTGGCGTCGGTTTTGCTCGATGTCGCCTTCGACGCTCACCGGATCGCCGCGACTGAGCGTGTTGACCTTTGCCAACAAGGCGCTGTCGCGCACTTCGCAGAGGATGAAGGTCTCATGCGCTGGCGCATTGGCGCGGGTCACCTGCGCGGAGACGACCAAGGTGGCTGCGCCGCGCGTGCCTTCAAGCACGCAGCAAACCAAGCCAGAAAGTGAAAAGGTGAGCATCGGGATCATCCGGCCGGGTGGCGCCGGCGGCGCGCCGCGGACCTTTCCCGCGACGTTCATCTGCGGCGCACGTGGGAAGAGGGCGCGTGCAAGGGCGCGCGGAACGCGCCCGCAAGGCTTGGCCCTTGCGCGCGGCCGACCGCGTGCGAAGCAAAGGAGGAGCGGGAAGGGGCGCGGTGCTCAGGTGCTGGAGCGACTGAGGGTAAGGTCTTGCCGAGCGCTGGGGGCCGCTCCGGGGCATTTTCAGACTCTGCAAAGGGTACCCAGTGGCACAATTGCGGACCTTCGCCGATCAAAGCTCAGGTGCCCGGGGGCCATCAAATCCGCGGCGCGCCAACCGATAACCAGTTGACTGGATTCTAGCGCGAGTGGCTCGCGATCCATGCCACTTGGCGCGATTCGAAGAACGAAGGCTATCGATCATAGCCGCCTCAATAGTGCATGATATTGGAGTGAAGCTTCAGCGCGTAGGTCATGGGAAGCAACGTCTGACATGCTTCACTGAAAAGCTCTTCCGCCCTCTCTCTCGTTGGCCTGTAAGCCCGACCATGCGCTACTTCATTCCGTTCTTGGTTGATCTTGGATTTTTTGATCCGAAGAAATTGCTCGGCAATCCCCTTGCCGGGGATCGCTCCGATCGCTTCGTCTGAGGGCTCCGTGGGTCTATTCGGCTTCTTCGGGATCGCGGCAATAAATGCGGCGGCCTCAGCGGCATCAAAGGGCCGCGTGTGATCGGCTTGGACCGCCACGGATAGGGTCAGGTTTCGCATGTCTTGAAATGCGAACTTCCTGATTGCTTGATAAAGGTTCTTTGATCGCTCGTTCACAGCGTCAAGCGCGGCAACGCCTCTGACCTTGCCAAAGGGGCGATAAACTAGCTCAGCGTATAGATGCAAGTTGAAGAACATCTCATAGGCTTGGCATGTCTGCGTCACGCACTCCATGTAGCGTTTGCGGTCGAGCAGTCCGCCGCCACGCTGTAAGATCATGTCGTGAGCCTCATTGATGCTATCGCCGACAATGCGGAATGGCTTAGCGCACGCGGGCAACAGGCAAACTACATCGCGTCCCCCGATAGGCTCCGTTGTCTTCAAGTCCGATATGCGATTGAAGATGATTTCTTGCTGGCAATGGGGGCAAACGGCGAAGACGTTTTCGTAGTCCGCCTCGATATGAACATCGGGAAGGATCATGTCAGTTATGCCGTCTCGCGGCCTCCGGCTGACGGTGGACTATCGATGGGCGCGCCGCCATCGCGAAGCAATGGAGTCATGTCCAAGCCTTCGGGAATCAGGATCGACCGCTCAAGATCGTTCAAGTGCTTCCAGTCTTGGCCATTCCAAACCGCTGCTTCGTCTCGCCACATTTGCACTTTGCATTTCGGGCACTCAAAGAGCGTCGTGGTCATGCGGACGTTCCCTTTGCTCGCGCCAAGATTGGATTTGGCCGCGAACTCCACGGAGTCCACGGGGTTCGCGAATAGATTGTCGTAGTAGGCGCCAGCGGCATCGCCGGATTCAAAGTGCCGTTCTTTCACAGCGCGACGCCGATAGAAGAGATTGCAGGGTTTGCACGTTGGCGCCGTGAACAGCATGAGCACGACGAACAGGCCGCCGACGAGGAAGCCCACGAACTCGATGATCGCCAGCCAATAGCCGAATTCACCAACCGGCCCTGTTGGCGTCGCTCCCCGACCGACACGCAATTCCGTTTGTGTCAGCGAAATATCGAGATACTCGGCAAATCCGACAACGGCGCTCGCTCGCGTGCCGTCGTCCAAAACAAGTGTCTGATACTCAAGATAGTAGATCAGTAAATTCGTCGCTGCGGCGACGGCAATCATCTGCACAATGAGGAAGAAGCCGGGGCGCAGTTGGAGATACTTGCAGCCGAAGTAATAGCCGGAAGCCGCAGCGGCTCCGACAAGCAACGCGCCAACGGGGATGACGACGAAGAAGCTAAAACCGAAGACGTTGAAACCCGTGAGATTGGAGACGACTGTCTCGGCAATGGCGATTAAGAGCGCGGTCGCGATCCCGATTATCGAGACGCCTAGGAATTTGAAGAGACTCATTCGAACACCCCCAGGGTTGCACTTTATGCGCGAGCACACGCGGTGCATAGTGACGGCGTTCGGGGGCCGCGATGTTTCCATTAGGCGACGACATAGCGAGGGGACTGAAGTACCCGGGCGTGCTGGTGCTCATGCTCGCTCTTGTCGTGGGCGAAGCGCTCCAGTGGTGGTTAGGCGTTGATTTTTCAGCGTTCGCAGGGTTTCGCCCCATCGAGTTTTCCGTTCATCCCTGGGTGAGCGTGCTGACGCTGGCGTCGTCGGTTTTCTTGCACGCTGGCATCATTCACCTACTTGGAAATCTGCTCTTCCTCTGGGTGTTCGGTCGCACGCTCGAAGGACTCTTCGGCCATCGAAATTTTCTGATCGCATTCCCATTGCTGGGCATGGCCGGGAATCTCGTTCATTGGGTCATCTATCCGAACTCAGACATCCCCGTGATTGGCGCATCTGGCGCTATCTCCGCGCTCATGGGCGCCTATCTCGGGCTCTTCCCCCGTGCCCGTGTACGAATTTTGTTTTGGCTCGCCGTTCCTCTCGGCATTTGGGCGCCAAGAGCATGGCTACCGCTTTCAGTTTGGATTGCGCTTCAACTGCATTCGGTGTTGACCGGCGAAGGTGAGGTCTCAGGCGTCGCCTACGCTGTTCATGTTGGCGGGTTTGTTGTCGGTTTGGTCGCGGCGATTATCTGGAAGGTTCAATCTATCGGCGGTGAGGAGCAATTGACTGCTTACATCGCGGAGCGCCAACGGCAGAACGGCAGCTAGCGCTTATGTGGGAGACAGTGGTCACTACCGCGCTGGCGGACCCAAGAGTTGAACCCATCTCCGATCAAGCGCTGTCCAGACCCAAAGCCGTTGGACCGGGTCAGATATGGAGTGAATAAAGACGCGATTGTAGGAGGAATTTCGCAGTGCCTTTTGCGTCCACCTATCAATCTCGCCGGTGTCTACCCAAGGCGGCAAAAAAGTAGAGACGACGGCGCCCGGGATTGGGACCCCACACGAAATCAGAAGCCAAGCCTCACTGAAGGTGCTGAAGTCATGCCGCTTGGCGATGGCTGACTTTTCTTCAATCGACCGACGAAAGGAATTTAGCACCTGGTTGGGGTTGCCGGTGCCCCAATGGAAGTAGACGCCATCGTTTTCATTCTTTGCTCGCTGATACGCTTTGGCTTCAGAGCTTCGATCCGCACCACGAACCACGCCAAAGTCAGGCGTCGTCACTTGAACGCCAAACTTCATCCCCCGCGAATGAGCGATGACATCGACTCCGCGTTCGGGCACGTTGCCAGCGTGTGGGTCTTCGTAGGAATCAACGGGCAGCGTCAGCGCGTCGCAAAGCGCTCGAACGAGTCCGCACTCCAGATCAAATTTAGGCTGCTTCGCTGTCATCTAAGTTGTGCCAATGCTCGCCGGTCTCCAGATCGTGTGTGTATGCAATCGGCTTGTGTTGAACCGCGATTCTCCGAAGGTGAACTCGATAGGCGGGCTTTCCGAAGAGTCGGATTTGAAAGACCGCGTGCGGTTTATTGCCTTCGAATGCGATCCCATGAAACGGCGCGACATCCTTCGCCGTCAGCTTCTCCAATTTGAAGGCGTCGGAGTCACGGCGTGTCTCCTTCAACACGGCGCGAAGCTCTTCAAGCTGAGGGCTGAGGGCGTAGATGGCTTGGCCGACCAGCAGCGCTGTGAATTCATATGCGATCTTCACGAAGAGAAGCGGGTCGACTTCCGGCGCTCTGAGATCGGGCCCGGCAAGATAGGCGGCAAGTTTCTTCGCCGCCCATGTCGGCGACATGTTCACGACTTCGCCCGGCTCCGCAGCCGTATAGCGGGCAATAGAGGCCGCAATCTCTTCGGGCCTCAGTCCCTCGGCTCGCATCCTACCTCGAAGGGATTCAATCGCCTGATCCTCGGGGGCAATGGCTGAGCCATCTGGCATATGATGCCATGTGCCTTGGATTTCGCCGCCGCGTTGCTTGCCGTGAAGCATCGCCACTTCGGTATGTATGAGGAACCGCTGTCCTTCGTCGATGTCCGCGACGATCTTGGGCACATTCTTGGCCACGGCGCGGGCTGCGCTCCGAATGGAGGGATCGCTCTTCGCTGACGCGTCGATAGAGTGCCCGAATAAGCTATTGCAGTCTTCGCAGAGGAACCGACACGTCAGCGCACCGCCCAGCGCGTCCGGGAATATGTGCTCCAGTGAGAGTTTGCGCTCTTCCAGGCAAGTAATGCAGAGATTTCCGGGCCACGGAATTTCTTCGATTTCGCTCTTCGTGCTCATGCTTGCAGTTTAGCGCGGATCATGACGGGCTGCGCCGAAATTTTTGGTGAGCCATTTTTCAATCAGCGGCTCTTGGCCGATTTTTCGTGTAAAATGTTGAGGTTGCGAAGGCTGTAGCGTGGGTGTCCGACGTCTGCTTTGCGACGTGATGGCGCGGACATCCGCTGCTGGGATTGCTCCGAAGCCGAGTAGATTCAACAAAACGTGCGTAGATTAGTTGGGGGAGCGTCGATGGCAAAAGCGCCTACAGTACTCAGCGACTTTGATGAGGTCGCGCTACAGGTGGGCTGGGCGCACGACCGTTGGGGCGGCGTCGAGCACGAGCTGTCCAATGTCTATGTCTATGCACTCAAGGCCCAATATTTAGTCGCTGCTCTCGATGCCTTCTATGCGGTGCAAAGCTTTGAAGGGAAGCTAGGCGTCGCGCATGCAGCCGTTTCGCGCATCCTCGCGTCAGAATCGCCGCTGCTCACGGAGTGGGAAGGTCTTCGAGAGCGCATGAAGAGCAAGAATAGGTTTCGGAATAGAATTGCTCACGGCCGGATAATGGAGCTTCTTATCGACAGCCCGCGAGGCGTCTTCTGGATGTCCTACTACAAGCCCCATCAGTTGGTGGACGCAATGAATGCCGCGCAAAATCCCCTTGGCGCGCGCAATGCAAAGCAGAAAGGGTTGGGGCATCTGACAGCAAAGCAAATCCAGAATGAGGTGGCGGAGTTTGAGGTGCTCGGGAGAGACATTGGAGTGTTTGCAGAAAAGCTGCGCGTGGAGGTCGGCTACGTTAGTTGAATTCTAGCGCTCACCCTTGCAGAAAAGGATACTCCGACTCTGGAAGGTCGCGGTTGCCGCCGCGCCGGTACGCAATGAAGCGGTCCATGACCCGCCATGCGCGTTCGGAGATTTGCGCTCCCACATCCGCCTCAATGCGAGGATGATTTCCGTGCCGCTTAGGTGCTGACGTATCCGTGATGAGCTTCAGGTATTCCATGTCAAGATTGAGAGCCGTTCGCATTCGTCGCCATGCTTCAGGTGTAGCCGCATCCTCTCCGGCAATCATCACGCGGATCGCCTCAACGACGCGGGCGAAGTTGGTTGGAGAGAGATGGTAATTGGCGAGCGCGGCATTCAGATCGTTTAGTGCGACGAAGAACGGTGCTTCCTTCACAACCAAAGACAGGACCTCATCAAAGCCATTGTCGATAGAATAGGAAGTGCAGAACTCAGCTAGATCCGGAGAGGAGGACATCATGGGGTGCTCGATGCCGTCTTGAACCGCTGTGTCCAATAGGACAGCTAAGTGCATCCCGCGAGCAAAACAGATCAGGTCAATGATCGTTTGGGTTAGGTCTAGGGCGCGCCGGTGGAGTCCCCACAGGTCCCATGACCCACCGGTGGTGCAGTCAATGTGTATTTGCGACTCTTGAATCGCGATCGAGAACTCAGCAGAGGAACCAGTTTCACTCAGCGTAGCTCGCACTGTGTAAGGGTGATTAAGCGTTATTCGAAAAAACTCTGGCAACACGCGGCCTCTAAAGGCCACGGCGCTCGTGTCTGTCAGCGGAACGCGAGCGGAGTTCACCATGTGGCCTGTTGTCCCGGCCTCGTTCTCAGTCATGTGCGTGCGCCTTCTTACGGTTTCCTGCGACAGATTTAGAAATTGTCGGATCGCCGCGCGACATCTCGCGTGAACCTAGCGGGATTGAAGTTCGGCCGAAACGGAATGTCCGCTCACGGGCCGGCAACCCGTATGTCTCTTCTTGGGATTTTCAGGACCCGTCGAACGGCACGAATGGTGCCGCGTTCTGGTCGCTCGTAGCTGATATGTCAGTGGGGCAGGGGATGGCCCAATCCGGTCGCTGGACCTCCATCTTTGATGCGTTAGAGATTGTGAGCGATGGCGAGGCGATGCAATTTGTCGGCGGCTATCTGAAGTGAGCGATAAATTCAGAGAGGTGGGGGGATAGATGGCTGATCTCGACGCGCTCTATTTTGTCCTGCCAGTGTTATACGATGCGGTTGACAGACATCAGTCGAAGTCGCACGCACTCAACCACGTCCTGGCGTTTGGCCTCAGCATGCAGGACCGCAGGCTGCAATCCATGATGTACGAGAAGTACGATGTGATGGGCTCAAGTGGTGCGCTCGCCCGCACGGTCGATTGCGGCTTGGTCCAGCACTGGATGGAAAACGAACTGCGACCGTACCTTAGGCACGGCATCAAACCCACAGAATATCTGGCTGTACACAATGGCGTCGCCGCCACGTCAATATATCTCGGCACCTGGATTCCGCGCTACGTCGACGCGGAGAACCAGAAGATTCACGCCTTCACATTGCAAGCGCTGATCCTTCTCATGGCGCTCCAGTCCATCGCGCTCGTCAGAGGATCCAAGGGCGATGTGATGACAAGCGCGGAGGAAGTGCTGACGCGCATGGAAGCGCAGAAAGAGCTGAACCGCTGGGTAAGAAGGCTCGAAGTGTTGGACGAACGGGTCGAACGGCACACCGTTGCCTGTGCGGATGAAGAAAACCAGCCCATCTCTCGAATGGACTTAGAGTTCTTTGGTCACGAGGAATACTTCGCGGCTCTCCGTTCGAGAATCTCAGAGCAACTCGCCGCGATGCGCTAGCTTGACCGCTTCTCGCCCGGCGAGCCGCTCAAAAACTGTAGTGATGCCGATAGCTATCGCGCTCGCGCCCGCCTCCTAAGGAGCAGGCTGCATGACGCGAATGTCTGTTTTCGAGTGCTTTGCCAGCAATGTCTGCTAATGGGATGTCGCGCAGGATGGAAGCCGGAAAAGTCGCGATTGGTGTGCCCCGATCGTACAGCGGAGTAATGAAATGACGATGGCCATGAGACGGTGCCTCCTGGAGCCGCCACCTGAAGTCTGGCCCGCCGCTGAACGCCTCTTAGAAGCTGTGCGCCTGCACAACGCAAACGACATGTCAGGCGCAGCTGAATGCTTCCGTGAGGCCGACCTACCGATCATTGGCGTCTGGTTCAAGAAAGTGGTGGGTCCGTACGACGCGTCCCTGCATGGGCCGCACCCTGAAGCGCTGGATCCGCCACGACTGCCGATGCATGAGCGAAGGCGGCCTCGGATGGTTAGCTCCGCCGGAAGGCGCGATATACTCGCCCGCGACGGTTATCACTGCCGCTTCTGCGGAATGCCAGTGATCCCCAAAGACACGATCAAGGCCATCGCCAGCGTGTACCCGAAAGATGCGCCCTGGACGGACAATGCCGCTGAACAGCACCGGTTCTTTCAAGCGGCAAACCTGCAGTTCGACCACATCATTCCGCACGCTCGCGGGGGCGAAAGCAGCGTCGGCAATATGGTCGTTACCTGCGCCGTGTGTAACTACGGTCGCATGTCCAATACGCTTGAGGAGTCGTTCCTCATCGATCCCCGCGCATTTCCTGTCCAGCGCTCTAGCTGGGACGGGCTCCAATGCTTTGTCCCACAGCCTTAACTCAAGCGAGCCGCCGAGCGAATGTCGCGTTCGAGCCGCGCGCGGACTAGGGGCCGACGTCCGCTTGCGGGCGCGCTCGCGCCGCTCGGATTTCAGAGTCCGTTCCTGGGATGTCTCACCGAATGCACGGGCGGGTGTATCCGTTTGAAATCCCGTCCCACTAAGCGCCGCTATTCCCGTCCTCCAGCAAAGGAGGACAGAGATGGAAACGCATACACAAATTATCGAAGCAGTGCGCACGCCGTTCGTGCCGTGGAATAAGGGTAAAGTCACTGGCCAGAAGCCGCCTCTCAAACCGCGCGAGGTTTGGGCGATCAGAGTGAGGCTGCAAATCTCCAATCGAGTGCGCGACCTGGCGCTCTTCAATTTGGCCATCGACAGCAAGCTGCGCGGCTGCGACCTGGTCCACCTGCGCGTTGAGGATGTCATGCAGGACGATCAGGTGCGCACGCGGGCCTTGATTTCGCAGCGCAAGACCGGTGCGCCAGTCCAATTCGAGATCACCGAGCAGGCGCGGGCTGCTTTGGCGGCCTGGGTCAGAGGCAAGGAGCTCAAAGCGTCCGACTGGCTCTTCCCCAGCAGGGTGGACAAGCGCAAGGCCATGACCACCCGGCAATACGGCCGCTTGGTCGACGAATGGATCGCGGCCATTGGGTTGTCGCCGAAGGCTTACGGAACTCATTCACTCCGGCGCACCAAGGCAGCGCTGATTTATCGTAAGACCGGCAACATCCGGGCCGTTCAACTTCTTCTCGGGCACACCAAGTTAGACAGCACCGTTCGATACCTGGGCGTGGAGGTGGAGGACGCGTTGGCAATTGCCGAAGGGATCGATGTGTAACCCAAAGAGCCATCAGCTCAATTTGGCGCATGGAATATGAACGCTAGTGTCGCTAGCTTTGCGGCGATGGAGCGCTTCTCGTATCGGACCGACCTTAGGGTCCCACGTTTCGACGATCGCTACCCGATTGTCGTGATGGATGGCGAGTGTGCGCTCTGCACCGGCGCGGCCAGGACCATTGCCCGGATGGACAAGAAGGGCGAGTTCAGAATTTGCCCGGTCCAATCCGATCTCGGGAGCGGCTTGCTGCAGCATTACGGACTGAACCCTGACGATCCCTCGACCTGGCTCTATCTTGAGGACGGAGTGGCGCACGGATCGATGGATGGCGTCATTCGCGCGGGGAAGAGGTTGGGTGGAATAGGCCGTGGCTTGGTTGTGTTGCTTATTCTACCGAAACCAATGCGGGACTGGATTTATAACATGATTGCCCGCAACCGGATCCGTGTCTTTGGGCGCGCCGATATGTGCGCCACTCCAGACGAGGCGCTCAAAAAGCGATTGTTGTTGTGAGGGTGCAGATCATCGGCGGTGGCGGCGTATTCGGGAGCCGATTGGCGCGCTTGCTTGTGCGGGATGGTCATGACGTTACGCTTGCATCGCGAACGGCCAAGAGCGTCAGCACGCTCGCAGCGGAATTAGGCTGTGCCGTCGCGATAGTTGATCGGGACGGCGACCTATCGGCTGCACTGAACTCTAAGCCCGACGTCATCATCGACGCGGCGGGGCCTTTTCAATGTTATCAGAGCGATCCCTATGGGCTGGTGCGGTTCTGTATCGATAACGGCGTCAACTACCTCGATTTGAGCGACGACGCAGGTTTCACGGTTGGCGCGGCAGCTTTCGACGAGCAAGCAAAACGCGCGGGCGTGTTTGTTCTCTCTGGCGCTTCGAGTGTGCCGGCAATCTCGTCGGCCGCCGTGATCGCGCTTTCGAGCGCCATGAGGCGGATCGACACGATTGAGACTGTCATACTTCCCGGAAACCGCGCCCCGCGCGGATGGTCCCTGGTCGCAGCCATCTTGCAGCAGGCCGGAAAGCCTTTGCGGGTCTGGCGCGGGAAATGGATCAAGGCGGAGGCGTGGAGCGAGCCAAAGCGGTACGAAATCGGGCGCGGCCTCGCTCGTGTTGGACGATTGATCGGCGCGCCCGATGTATTGATCTTTCCCGAGCGCTTCCAGGCCAAGAGCGTCACATTCAGAGCAGGCATGGAGCTCGGCGTTCTTAATTGGGCCGTCTCGGCTTTTGCGTGGCTTCACAAAAGAAATTGGCTGCGTCCCTCAAAGGCTGTGGTGGATCTGGCCTTGGCGGCCTCGCATCTGCTGGAGCCTTTTGGCGGCGATCGCGGCGCCATGATTGTCCGTGTCGCAGGTGAAGAGGGCGGCGCTCCGGCTCGCCGCCAGTGGCGTTTGACGGCAGAAGCCGGCGACGGGCCCTTTATGCCTGCGATCCCGATCCGCGCCTTGCTGCGGCGGCCGGGCGCAATAGAACCGGGCGCCCGGCCCTGTGTCGGGGAATTGACGCTTGATGAGGCGGTGAGCGCAACATCAGATCTGCGTGTCTCGACCGAGTGCGAAGAAACTCGGCCGCTCTTCCAACATGCCCTGTCCAAGGCCTGGGGCAAGTTGCCTCTTGAAGTGCGTGACTTGCATAACGTGCCTTCCGCGGCGCGGTTTGAGGGATGGGCGAAGGTCGAACGCGGTGGCAACTTCCTTGCTTTGTTGTTGGCGCGCATCTTTTCATTTCCCGAGGCGGCCGCCGCAATTCCTGTTAGTGTGACCATCGAGGAAACGGAGCGCGGCGAGATCTGGACACGAGAGTTTGGAGCAAAGCGCTTTCGATCGTACCTCTCGCGTGGAACGAACGGCGCCTCGACGATCGTCGAGCGGTTTGGCTTGTTGTCCTTCGATATTACCCTGGAAGTCCGCGGTGATGAGCTGCACTTTCCGGTGTCACGCGGGAGACTTCTTGGTTTGCCATTGCCGAAGTGGCTGTTGCCCGTCAGCGAAACCCGTGAGTTCGTACACGAGGGAAAGTTTCACTTTGACGTCGCTCTGAGTGGGCCGATCGGGCTGGGACTGATGGTACGATATCAGGGCTATTTGGAGCAGGTCGCTTCGCGCTTGACGGCTCAAGAGGCCGCTTAAGGTCTGTTTTCGGGCGCCTCCGAGCTTACTTCCGCAATTGGGATCAAGCTACGCCCGGATTTTAGCGGGATGGCCGCAAGGCTCATCCGCGTTGCGCGTTACGCGCTGGCCGACAAATCTTGGCGCAACGAGGCGAGCAGGTCTGACACAGGTTGGGGCTTTCCGATCAAATAGCCCTGCACGACATCGCAGCCCATGCCCCGCAGAAGGGCGAGCGTGGCGGCGGTCTCGACGCCTTCGGCGGTAATCTTCATGCCCAGGCCGTGCGCCAAGTCGATGGTCGAGCGTACCAACAGCGCTTCTCTGGAGTTTGCGGCGAGGGCGTCGATGAAAGATTTGTCGAGTTTGAGTTCTTGAGCGCGAATGCGTTTGAGATAGGCAAGCGACGAATAGCCTGCGCCATAATCATCGATGGAGATAGCGATGCCTGCGGCGACATAAGCGTCGATATTGCGCAACGCCGCGTCCGGATCATTCATCGCGGCGGTTTCGGTGATTTCCAGGCAAAGACGCGCGTCGGCGTCGTCGGCGAGAGTGATCGCCATCTCGGTGAAGGCGTCGTCACCGATGAGCCGGCCGGATAGATTGACCGAGACGGGCACGTCAAAGCCAGCGGCTCGCATGATGTGCTGGTCGGCCATGGCTTGGATCAAGGTCCATTCGGTCAGGGCGCGAATGTGGCCTGTCTGCTCGGCCATCGTTACGAAGAGATCGGGCGCGATGCGGCCGCGTGTTGGATGCGTCCACCGCACGAGGGCCTCGACTCCAATGATGATGTTCGCGCGGAGATCAAGCTTCGGTTGGTAGTGAAGCGAAAGTGCGCCGCGATTTATCCCGTCAATCATTTCACTCATGAGCGAAAGATTGCGGGCGGGGTCGCCGTAGGCCTCGGCGTCGAAGACCGCGTGGTCCTGGAAGGCCGCGCGGGCTTGCTCCACGGCAATGAGGGCGCGGTCGAGTGGCGTGCGGTCGCCGGGTGTGGCGGCGCAGGCGAGACCCGCGCACAGGGCCACATCGACGGCCACGCCCTCGACGCGCAGTGCGCCATTGACGTTGGCGCTGACATGATTGGCGAGATGGCGCGCTTCATCGAGAGAGATTGCGGGTGCAACAACGCCAATCGTATCGCCGGAGAGGCGGCCCGTATGAGCGTTTGGCGCTAATACGGCGATGCGTTGTCCAAGTTCAGCAATGAGTCGCGTCGCGAGTTGATAGCCGATGGCGGCGCGGATGTTCGGATAATGGTTGACTGAGAAGGCGATGACCACGCCTTGACCAACGATCGCATCGAGCGCCGCTTCCAGCGCGCGACGGTTCGGAAGATCTGTGTCGCTATCGTGCAGCGCCATATAGGTAATGTGCTGTTCGCGACGCGTGATCTCGTCGGACATATGATTGAAGGTTTGCGCGAGGCGGCCGATCTCATCGTTCGTTTCGACGCGCACCTCGGTGCGTTGACCTTGCTCCAGCGCGCGCGCGGCGGCGTCGAGTGCGGCGATCGGGCGTGTGAGGCCGCGCGCGAGCAGCCAACTCGCGAACGACAAAGCGACGACACCACTCAAACCTAAGATCAGGATGGCGGCGAGCAGCGGCTGGTGTGTGCGCATGGCCAACGCCAGCGGATAGCGCAACATGAGCACGGCGCCATTGTCCTCGCTGAAGGCGCCAAGCGGCGTCGCCTGAACCAAAGTGTCGCCGCCGTGAAGACGAACGCGACGTGGTCCGGCCGACGCCTCCGTCGCCAATTGGTGTTCGAGCACGCTGAGATCATGTGCGTTGAGCGTGGAATCAGTCGCCCGCCAACGGCCCTCGTGGCGTGACAAAACGCTCGCGCGCAGCGGAATCGCAGCCAGTGTTTCGAACTGTTGCATTTGGTCGTCGTTCAGCTCCGCGGCGAAGACGATCCAGCCAATCAGATTGGGCGCGAGTATGGGTGAGGAGACCGCTTGGTAGGTGCGATCGCCGATTGTGAGGATGCCTTCGGCCCGTTCGGAGGAATCGAGCGCGGTCCAAAGTGCGTCGAGCTCAGCGTCGGAGATATCATCTAGTCCAGTGATGTCGCCATCGAGCGTCATCATGAAAGCGCGGTCGAGTTGCAGGCGGTTGCGCAGATTGTCCAAGGCGGATTGGATGGTGGGCGCGTCTTGGCTAGCGACGGCCTCGCGGAACCCGAAATCGAGACTTAAAATGTCGGCGCTATCCCCAAGCTGGCGCGCGCGAAGATCCCATACGCGATCGAACACCGCGGCGTTGGCTTGCAATTCCGCGCGCACCGAGCGTGCGGCGCTCTCGGACACCATCGCATAAACCAGTCCCGCCAGGGCAAGCATGGCGACGCCGAAGAGGCCCGCGTAGAGGATTGTGAGTTTGGTGCTGAGGCGGTTGAACATGGCGTTAGTGGGCGTGCCCACCCGCGCTTCGCAGCTGAATTTGGAAATGTTCTTGCGCCATACCTGTGGGGCTGAGCGTGACCGCGCGCACCATAGCGCCGCCGCGCGTGCGCAATTGCGGATGCCACACGCGCAGTTCACCGGCGCCGCGTACGCCGGTAAGCAATGTCGAGCCGCCGACATTGGTGCGTCCGACGTGGGGCGTATCCACGATCACGATGTAGGCCTGCATCTGGTCGTGAATGTTGCAGCCGATCGCGGCGACGCCAGCTTGCCTGAAGCGGTGAGTGCGGCTTTCGTCTCGACCATAAAGTTCAAGTTCGAAGCGATTTGCCTGCGATAGCGAATAGACGTGGTGGCGCACGCGATCGAGGTTGGGAAATCTGACTTCGGCGCCGACCGGAACGATCAAGATGTAAGGGTCGAACTGGAGGTTGTGTTGCGAGACTTGGTAGGGCCAACTGAAGCGAATGGGTCCGCTCGCGCCGCCATTAGGCGTGAAGGTTACCACGGCGTTTTCGATTGGCGCGCCGTCAGGACCGACAACGCGCACCGTCAAATCAGCAGCGTAAGCTTCGCCAAATGCAGCAACGGCGATCAGAAAGGCGATGAGCGCGCGCATGCATCTTGAAGGTGGCACATGCGCGTAAAATTGCGGTGAAGCGCTCGGTACACTCTCTGTTAAGCGAACACTTCGACTTTCCCGCATTGATGAACAAATGGTTGATGCTCGGAACTGCAGTCGGTGTGGCGGCCTCATGCGCCGGCGTTGCGGATGCGCGCCCGATGGTGTTCGGAGGAAAATTGCCTCTCACGCGAGGCGTAACCTCCATTGATGGCGGCACAGGTGGCGGGCTTTCCACCTGGGCGCTGATCGCGGGCAATGAGACTGATGATGGCGTCGGCGCTTCGGCTTTCGTCACACGAGTGCCGCTGTCGGATTACGACTTCGCGGCGTATGGCGTCGCTGTTGGATTCTTTGATCGGGTCGAGCTTTCACTCGCGCACCAGGAATTCGATACCGGCGCGACGGGCGCTGCACTTGGCTTGGGCGAGGGTTTTACGTTCGAGCAAGACATTGTGGGTCTGAAAGTCCGCGTCCTCGGCGATGCGGTCTATGGTCAGGATAGCTGGCTGCCGCAGGTCGCTGTTGGCGTGCAATACAAGCATGCCGAGGACGATTGGCTGCTCGCGGCGTTGGGCGCCGAGGACGACGAAGGTTTCGACTTTTACGTATCGGCAACCAAGGTGGTGTTGGAGCAATCGCTGGTGTTGAACGCCACGGTGCGCGCCACGCGCGCCAACCAATTTGGCCTCCTCGGTCATGGTGGCGACCAGAACAACGATTATCAGGCCGAAATCGAAGTCTCGGCGGCGTACATGCTGACGGATCGCCTGATCATCGGCGGCGAGTATCGCACGCGTCCAGACAATCTAGGCTTCGCTGAAGAGGAGCGCGGCTACGACGTGTTCGCCGCTTACGCACTGACTGATAATCTCACGCTTGTAGGCGGCTACGTCGATCTTGGTTCGATTGCCACGTTCGACGATCAAGAAGGCGCCTATCTCTCGATTCAGATCGGATTCTAAAATGCGTTTGCGCTTCGCATGCGCGGTATTGGCCGCTTCACTCTTCACTTTTGCAGCGCCAGCGTTGGCGCAGGAGGGCGAGGAGCCGGTGGCGCCTTACGTGCAGTCTGACGCGAACGCAGGCGCGGCGCCCATCACCGACCCTGCCGTGTTCGCCGCCCTCAACGGTCGCGAGGGCGTCAATCGGATTGTCGATCGCACGGTCGATTTGGCGCTAGCCGATCCGCAACTCGGTCCGATCTTTCAGCCCTTCGACATGGTGCGCCTGCGCCGGACGTTGAAAGAACAATTCTGCTATTTGCTCGGCGGCGGCTGCACCTACACCGGTCGCGACATGACGACATCGCACGCCGACATGGGCGTGCAGACGCGCGACTTTAATCTACTGGTCCAGCATCTGCGCACAGCCATGCGCGAAGAAGGCGTCTCCAATCGAATGCAGAACCGCTTCCTCGCTGTGCTCGCCCCTATGCATGGCCAGGTCGTGCAGCGCTAGGCCAATGGCCCGGTTTGTGTGGTGAGCGGACTCTCGTCTTCCGCTTTGCGGCGCTAAAGCGCTTACGACCGGTTCTGGGATGTTGCTCACCCCCAGTTTACGAGCGCTGCAAGGCTCGGTCGAAACGGTCATTCGCGTTGAGGTGTGTAAGGTATGAACCAACTTTGGCCCTTGCTCGTGATTGGCATAGCGCCGCTCGCCACGGCTGCTTTTCTCAAGCGCGGCGGCGACTGCCCTTGTCTCGACGCTGCTTTGTGCGCTCTGCTTTTGCCTAACCTTCCTTTGGCAGGAAATTTGGCTTGTCATCCCGAAGGCGCTAACGCCCGACTTGCATCCCACGCTCTATCACAACGACCACGCCTGGAGCGGCGACAATCCGATCGCGGAGTTGCTGCAAGGGAGCGGCGCTATAGCCACGCTGGCAAGCGGGTTGGCGTTCCTCATGGTCTCAATGCGCGCGCAGCGCGCGACGCCAACCTGGCAGTTGTTCTTTTTCTGGATGGCGTTTCAAGGGCTTTTCCAAGCGCTCACGCAGCTCGTGATCGGTACGCTCTTGGCGGGGAACGATGTTGGAAGGGCGCTCGCTTATCTGGGCGTCGGCGGGACGGCAAAGGCAGTGTTGCTCGCGTGCGCCGTTTTGGCCATGTACTACGCCGGAAGAGCGCTTGCGCGAATTTATCCGACGGCAAGCGTAGCCGGCGCTGAGAGATCGCTGGGATTTGCAGCCGTAGTGCTCATCCCTGCATTGCTCTCAATTACACTCATCATTCCGTTTCGCATCCCTCGTGAGGCCATCGAAGTCGTGCTGATCCCGCTCATCGTCAATGGGCTTGGCTCAGCTTGGCTGATTGCGGGGGCGGTTTCCACGCGCGCTCAAGGCGGGACCGATCCGAGCGCGTCGCCCAAATTTGTCGGCCCCGCACTCTCACTTTGCGTGCTACTGGCGTTCTTCCAAATCGTCTTGCGTCCAGGGATATCGTTTTGACCACGTCGGCGGCGTGTGTGTCGGAGTGGCGCGCTCGCCGAGATGTCCACTGAGAGGCGCGACTCGCACATTTCGGACGCGAGGAGTCTTTTGTCGGGTGACGAACGGTGGATTTCCGCTTCTGGGATGATCCGGCAGTTTCCGGCTCAATACGCGTCGTTCGAAAGCTTGTCGCGGTCAGGCTAAGATTGGCCCTTTCCGGTCATCCGGCGATGCGGGCCAATCTCTCAAGGCCCATCGCGGACGTTGGCCTGCGATGCCGACATCAGTAGGTTTAGGTTCATGTCTGAGCCGACCGTTTCCCTCGCTGGTTATTCGTTTCTCGTCAGTAAGGGCTGCGCCGCGTGTCGCCATGTGATGGAGGGAGCGCCGGTCCTTCTGTTTGTGCACGAGGTGCGCGGCGGCCTTCAGATGCTCTGTGGCGCAGCGGATCACGTGGAGGCTGACCGTCGTTGGGTGCACTTGCATCACGTGCTTGATGCTCAGCCCGATCTGCTTGAGCTACCTACCGTCGATTTCGGGCAAGAGGCGGAGCGAGATAGTCAGGGAGGCAGATGGCGGGTTGCACAAAGCCCGATCTGGCCTGCCGCCCTCGGCGACGGCGTGCCGGATTGACGAGTAGGGCGGGAACGGCTGCTTTGTGGCGAGCCGGTCATTCTAGAAATATTGCTCGGTGCCGGTCTGTGGCCCAATCGAGACATTTGGAAATTCCTTGCGTATGGTGATCCCCAGTACACGGCGGAAAATCGAAATGTGGCAATGGACCGGCGCGTTGGGATTGCTTCGCCAAGGCGTGGTCGCTGTCGTTATGCTAGCGTTCGCCACTCTTGCAGCGCCAGTTCCAGATTCTGTCGCGGAGCAACATGAAGCCGTTGAAGCCTTGGAAACGGCTTTTTCAGAAGTAGCACGCCCGGTCGGCAGCTTTACGCTAAGTGGCTGCAGTCCGGCCCCCAAGAATCCAATCGCCAATCATGGAGCGTCTTTGGTCGTGCGCTGTAGCGGAGCGCTTCGACTACTCGACGTCCGAGATTTTCTCAACGGCGAGAGTGACATTGCCAGCGCGCCATCGCTCGAATATCCGCGCTGTCCAGAGCCGCGCGGCTTTGCCAGGCCCACAGTACATGTCGATGGCCCAGGAGGTAGTGTCGTTTTCCTCTGCGAAGGGCGAGCGACGCAAACGGCACAAGGGCTTCAGTTGCCCATCTTCGTTTCAAAAGACTGGGCTCCGAGTTCGCAGCTCATCGTTGCCAGCGATGGAGCGACGGCCTCCCTTCAGGACGCGCAATTTCACCCCGCTCGCGGAATGAATGCCTCTGATGTGGGCAGCCTAATGGTGGTCACAGCGGACATCGAAGACGAGCGAGTTGCGGTCGTCATCGATGTTGAGCGCCGCACATTGCACCGGGTATTGCGCGCCTCAAATCTGCCATTTGCAGGCATGTCGTCGGGCTATCGTGATCTCAGATCGGCGATGTTTGCGCGCAATTCAACAACCGTGATTGCATCTGTTGATCGCGAGTCTGGGCGTCCGCCATATCGCGTCAACACGCTCGTGAGGTGGGAAGACAATGGGACGATAGCGGGAATAGACCTCATGGAACACGTGGATTTGCCCATCCGATTCACCGGAGCCTTCGCTAGGAACGGGGGCCTCATTCCGGTTGGCGTGCAGTGGCAGGTATTTCCCGATGAGGTCGATGCGCCGGTCAACCAGGTCCATGGGTTCCAGGCATTTACTTTTTCCCAATCGCCGCAGCGAAGCGAGCGATCGTATTTGGATCCGGCGTGGCTAGACCCAAGAGACATGTGGTTTGGCGACAATGCTCACGCCCAAACGCGGTACGCTCAAGCGTCAGGTCCTATCCATTGTGAGGTGCAGGCGCATGGCCGGCAGTTGAACCGAGTAGTTCTGGCACGTGCATGGGCCGTTCGACCATTTGCGGCGCGATTGTTCGCGGAGGAGCCATATGTGGATTGCGCGATCGATGCCGCGTCTGAAACGCTTGTTGTTTGGGGAAGTAGCGGCGTGGTGCAGGTTTACGCGCTTCAAGCCAACTGAGCTTGTCGCATAAGAGTCCGCTAGCATCGGGCTGGTCAGGAATGACCGTTGTCGGCGAGTTCCTGCCGGTCGCCGCTGCGGACGTCTCTTGTGCGGCGCTTTCAAGCCAATGACCGCTTCTGGGATTGAGCTCTCGTAAACCTACCTGAGCTACGCTTTCGCGATGTCGTCGCCCTGGGAACGTCCTCGGCTGAACCGCGCCGGCTCTGAACGTCGGGCTGCGAACTTGCGCTTGTCGCCGTGGTTCGCGTCGGCCGTCTGTTGATCAGAGATGAACCCATGTCCGCCGCCCCTTTGACTGGCGAGTAGCGTATCGTTCGGCGTGGGGAGCCGTAAGCGACGGCGCGTCGCAGAGGGATTGCCTTGCGAGGGTTCTTGGTCAAACTGGGCGCATGCTAGACGGAAGGAATAAGCGCCGCTTCAGTCCCAAATGGATCGCAATCGTGTTAAGCGCGATTGCGATCGGATGGTTCGTCACCGAACGGATTGAGATACCGATCTGGGTCTATGCAACGATCTCTATCGTCGGTGCGATTGTGATTGCATGGGTGGCGCTCTACGTCGCGCTGCCGAGCGTTCATTTTGAGAACGAGCACTTGGTGTGGAAGCGGCGCGAGGCGCGAACGATCAAGATCCCGGTGGCGGACATCGTGTCCATTGACGATCGTCGGCTGTTTGCGCCGAATGCGCCGCAATTGCGGCTGCGGGGCCGAGGGGGCCTGGAGATTATCATCGACCGCGATGCGCTCGACGCGCGCCAGATCGCCATCGTGCTGGCCAAGCTGCGCGAATTGCGTCCGGATTTGGTGGTGCCCGACCTGCTGAACGATGGGAGGTGATCATTTCCGCCAGCAGCGGAACGGAAATTCGGCTTTGCAGCACAGAAGGCGCTACGGCCGCGGTTGAGATCGAACGGCAGGTGAGAGCTTCGACCCTGTCACGCGTAAGGATGTTGCGGCGCGGCTATAATTGGCCCATTTCAGTAGTTCGAACTCAAACGCATTTGTGACATCTTGGCCGTATGACGCCGACAATAAGCCTTGGGTCGTGGGGCTCGCCTTCCATTGAATTCAGGGGGCGAGATGTGGAGCCATTGGTCATTCTATTATTGCAGAAGTGCGGCCCGTTGGGCGAGGACACGCTCGGCAGCGTATGGTCGTTCGTCACTCTCGATACGCTTCATCTTAGCAACACCTCCGCTGACTTTTTCCGGAAGCTCGAAGATATCTGCCAGCAGGTCGTGGTCGGACGGCTGACGCAATTTGACCCTGACCAAGTTAGGGGTTCGGAATTCGATGGATATCTGCATCGCTACCTTGGGGACGGCACAATCACCCCCGGGGTGCGCAGCGCCGCCGAGCGATTTCTGGCGTTCCTCGCTGAGAATCCCCGCTTCTGGCCACCGTCCGATTCAAACCGCTGAAGGTCAGCTTCCGGCGAGACCGGGCCTTGTCGATACGAGAGTCGCCGGTGACCGGTTTGGAGTTGTTATGCCGTTCGCAATTGCGCCTTAAGGGCGCTTCTTCCGTTCAACGCCGCGATCCATCGCCCGACTGGGCGCGTGTCCCGTCCAGCGTTTGAAAGCGCGCGAAAAGGTTGAGGGGTCAGAGAAGCCGACGAGATAAGCCGTCTCATTCACCGACGCCTTGCGGCCCTCCAGATACTGGTGCGCCATGCGGCAGCGCAGCTCATCCAAAACTTCGGCGAAGGTCACGCCTTCGGCTTTGAGCCCGCGGTAGAGGGTTTGGCGACTGGTTTCCATCAACGCTGCTATCTGCTCGACGCTGACGGCGCCGGTGTGCAGACGCGGCAGCATCAACGCCTCTATTTGCCCGCGCAGCGTGGTTTGGCGCTGAAGCTCTTCGAGAAGAGCGTCGCCCCGCTGGGTCAGTACCCCAAACACATAGCGATTGTCCGGAGCGATAATGGCGTCGTCGAAATCGAGCGTGGTCTGGATAGCGTTACGGCCGGCGCCGAACGCAACTGGCACCTGCCAGAGCCGTTCATAAGCTTCTGCGTGGGCGGGCGCGGCATGCGTGACTTGCGCGGCAAGCGCATAGGTTAGATGCGGAAAGGCGTGACGCGTAAAGCAAATGAACCGCGACCATGTGGATTCTGTAAGTTCTGGGAAGGCGTTGGGGTTGGCGCGGCGATCGAGCATCCAGCGCTGGCCGTTCTCCATGCGAATCTCAAAGCGGGGTCCATCGCCTACGCCTTCGACATCGGCGACGAGGCGGCCATAGCGGTTCAGCTGGACCAAGGCTTCGGCCATGGTGGCGGCGTTATGGGCGATGAGGCCCGCGATCGAGAAGTGGCGCAGATCGGTCGCTGCGCCAAACTCAAGCGGCAGAGCAGGGTTGCCGGTTAGCGTCTTGCCGGCCGTCACCAAGGCTTGAAAGGCGCCAAGCGGCACGCGCGCGTCGGGATCGTCAAGCTCCGCCAAGCCCGGCCCACCAGCGCTCAAGAGCTTTGCGCGCTGTGCCCCGCGGCCGACGGCAAATTCAACGAAGGCGTGCGCAAACCCTGCTGAAACGGTCGGAGAGACTGCGAGCTGCGCCATATTGCAACGAAAAGCCAGATGGGTGTTACCGATCGCTATGGCCATAGCCCGGACCGGCGATAGGAGGTGAGCCGATCAACATAGGGCGCCCGTCTTGAACGAACAGCTTCCCTCCTTGCGCGACCTTCAGTCTAGCCTGCATGGGCAGGCCCGTTCGGCGGGCGCGTTCTACCTGCTTGTCGTGGTCACCGGCACGTTCAGCCTGGGCCTCACGCCCGAGCGCCTCTTCGTGGGCGACACACCCGAGGCGCTGGCTGCTTCGATCGCGGCCCAGGACTGGCTCCTGCGTGTCTCGATACTTGCCGAGGCGACGTGCTACGTGGCGTTCGGATGCCTTGCGCTGGCGCTGCATGCGCTCTTGCGTCCGGTTCATAGAGGCGCCGCCGCGGGCATGGCGATGCTCGTATTGATCAGCGTGCCGTTCGGCTTTTCAAATCTCGCTGCCCTGGTGGAAATCCAGCGGATCGTCGAAAGCGGCGCAGCTCTCACCTCGGCCGAGGCCATGGCGGACGCGTATGCGCGGTATCGCGCCGGCCATTTTCTGCAGAGCGCGCCGTGGGGGCTCTGGCTCTTGCCGTTTGGATATCTGGCGTTGCGCTCAGGCTTCATGCCGCGGCTCTTGGGCATTGGTCTCATCTTGGCGGGGGCAGGCTATATCGCCCACTTTGCGGCGCGCCTGCTTGTTGACGGATATAGAGAGAGCATCTGGCCGGATATATTCGCCGCGCCGCGCACTGCTGAAATCCTCATGGCCTTTTGGCTTTTCGCATTCGGCGCGCGTCGCTCGCTTTGGCGGGCACGACCAGCAGCGGACCAGAGCTAAGGGAGCGCCTCATGCGCAAGGTCATCGCATCAAACGCAATCAAGCTGGCATTCATGTGGACGTCGTTGATGTTTCTTTACATCTACAACGACTACTTCATGCTCTACATGCCCGGTGAAATCGAGGCGATGCAGGCAGGGCGGATTGGACCGCTGGGCGCGGCGACCGAAACGGTGATGGTGGGCGTCTCCACGATGTTGGCGATCCCCGCGCTGATGATTGGGCTCTCGGTCCTCTTGCCGAGGCAAATCTCCAGGTGGCTAAATGTCGTTTTCGGCGTGGTCTATACTGCGATTGAGGCTTTGACCCTGACCTCACCGCATCTCTTCTACAAGATCGTGGTGGCGCTCGAGATCGCCGTCACACTTGGCATTGTCGCGCTGGCTTTACGATGGCCAAAAGACGAAAGCGCTTAGCGGCTTGGCAGACAAAGTGCGCCGGGGCGATTGGACATCGACCGCGCAGCGCCGGAAAAGACCACCGTCCGAGTTCGGCGAGAGCGTGCCGAATTGAAGGCAAGGGCGCGAGTTGCTGGATTGGAGCGCGTCCGCCGCTGAGCGCCGAAACCTGACTAAGCTGCCGCGACCGAGAGACGAAGGCCCATGGCGCGTAGGACGCCGAGCAGGGTCGCCAGTCTGGGATTACCGGCGTCGCTCAGGGTTCGATAGAGGGTTTCGCGCGAAAGTCCGCTTTCCTCAGCGATCGCCGCCATGCCTTGGGAGCGTGCGACCACGCCAAGCGCTTCGGCGATTTCGTTCGCATCGCCATCCGCCAGGACGGCGTCGAGATAGTGCGCCGCATCGTCTGGGGTTTTGATATGGTCGGCCACGTCGAAGGCGGAGAACTTAGCTTTCGTCATCGGTTTTGCTCCTTCCATTCGTCCCACAGTCTCTTGGCTGCTTTGATGTCCCGCTCTTGGCTGGACTTGTCGCCGCCAGCGAGAATGATCACCAATTCTTCGCCGCGTTGCCCAAAATAGACGCGATACCCCGGCCCGAAATCGATCTTCAGCTCGCTCACGCCCTCGCCAACGGGCGCCACATTGCCAGGATTGCCCCGTTCCAATCGAGCAAGGCGACGCAACACCTGGGCGGCGCCGGCGCGATCGCGAAGGTTATCGATCCACTCCGCGAACGCGTCGGATTTGATAATCGTCGGCATGCAGCAATGTAGCCTATTGGCTACAATTGTCAAGGGCGCGCTGTGGTAGGCCGGGAACCACCATCGGGGGACTTACAGATCGACGCTCTCGGAGATGGCGATGGCGTCATCCACTTCCACGCCCAAATAGCGCACGGTGCTCTCCAGCTTCGAGTGGCCCAAGAGCAATTGCACGGCCCGCAGATTGCCCGTCCTCCTGTAAATCAGCGCCGCCTTGGTGCGCCGTAGCGAATGTGTGCCGTTTGCCTGATCGAAAGATGAGGCGAGGAGACGAGGCGGCTCTGGAATAGAAAGTCGCTGGATCTGAGATAGTGCCGGCTCATCAGACTGCGCTTCGCGATCCGGCTCTGCTCTGTGATTTCAAACTGCGCCGGTCGCTCGATCTTCTTCTGTACGATGATGCCGCGTGTCTTCACCTCGCCGCCTGCGGCGACGTCTTCGACCCGGCCAGGTTGAAGAGGGCGAGATCACGCCCCCGCTTCTTCAACGCCAATCGGGTGCGGATCGACCAGACCTCCTTCATCTTGAGCGTCGGTTTCTGGCCTGTCAGCTTTCCGCTCCCAAAACCCTTGTGGGCGTTCCTTTCTTGTCTTCATCGCCAACACCCGCGATTCATTTGCATCGTCCGGTTGCTTCAATGCTTGCGCGCATCAGATCAGACATCGACAAGGCAAGGGGAGAAGGCATGGCCAGGTCCGAGAAACGCGCGCGCAAAGCCAATACAAAGCCGCCCGGCAAGCGCAAAGGCGGCGACAACCGCGCCGCAGGCCTCGTCGACCGCCAGATCGGCGAACTGATCCGCGCGCGTCGTCTTTCCCAGAACATCTCGCAGGAAAAGCTCGCCGCCGCCCTCGGCATGACGTTCCAGCAGGTGCAGAAATACGAAAAGGGGACCAACCGCGTCGCCGCTTCCACGCTGATGCGGATCGCGCGCGCCCTCGATTGCGAGATCACCGAACTTCTGCCGGGCGTTTGAGCGCTTGTGTGCGCGGCGGACGCGGTCCCGCTCGCCTTGTGGGACAAATCCACGCTGTTGCGGCGCCGCTCAAGGCGCAGACAAGGAAGGGGTCTGAACCGGGCGATCAAGCAGCGCGGCGATCTCGCTGGCATGCGTGGTGATGATGAAGCGGCCTGCAGCTGCGAAACGCGCGCGTTCGAGTGCGGGAAGCTGTGACCACGGACAAAATTCCCCTGCATTGCTTTCGCCCCATAAGGGGTCTTTGCCGCCAAGCACGAGGACATATCGCGGACCTGGCGGGAGCGATGGAATGCGCCAATCGGGATAATGCGTTTGCTCGGCTTCCAGGCCGGCCGCGGTTCGCGCGCCGCAGGTCAGCAATTCTGCGATCATGGCGTGACGAAAGCGCTCGTCCTCGATGAGCGGGCGATCGAGTGGGTGCTCGCCAATCAAGCTGCGCACGAGCATTTCACTCAAAGCGACGCCGCCGCGTCGGCGCAGGAAGCGATATGCGCCGACGATGAGCGCAGGTTGATCGACGCAGGCGCGCACGAATTGATCCACCAGCCGCGCGCCGGAGCGCGCCGGCCGCGGTGGGCGAGGGGAGATCAGCATGATTGAGTTGAGCCGGCATGCGCTGCGCGCCGCGAACTCAAGCGCGGGTGCGGCCCCGCCGTCGATGGCCAGGATGTCGAGGCGATCAAGCCCAAGCGTGCGCACCAGATGTTCGCCATCTTCGGCGCCGGCGTGGAACGGATCGCGCGATGAAGCCATGTCGGTCAGGCCAAAGCCCGGTCGGTCGAAGCCGATCGGGCGAAACCCGCGCGCCTGCAGCGCTTCGCGCAGCGCAAGGCCCACGCGGCGTGTGCCCAGGCCGCCGTGAAACAACAGCACCGGCCGGGCGTCCAAGGGACCATAATCGGTGAAGGCGATACGGCGGGCGCCCGAGGCGCTGATCCGGGTCGCGGCCAAAAGGTCTTCACGGTCGTCGTGGAGAATTTCGTCGCTCACCGCCAGGGCGATGAGCGCGAGCGCTTCGGCGCCAAACAAGCAAAGGTCACGCAGGCGGCTCAGGCCGCACTTGCCGAGCACAGCGCGGGCCTGGTCGCGCACCGTGTGTGCGGAGAGGCCGAGATCTCCGGCGATATCGGGAATGCTCGCACCTTCGAACAGGCGCACAGCCACGCGCGCTTCGCCCGCCGTCAGGTCGAGCGCTTCGCGCAGACCTTCGGCGCGCGCCCAGTCAGAGACGCACTCGTCGGCGACGATGCGCGTCATGTTGGCGATAAGTACGGCGAGCCGGCTCGAGCCTGTCGCCTCGAACAGGGCGCGCATGCGCCGGCGCAGGCCCGCCAGCGTCAGGCCCAGCTGAGCGGCGGCCTCGTCCAGATCGGAAGAAGCGAGCAATGCCGCAAGCGTTGCGCGCTGCTGCGGCGACAGCGCATAGGCGCGCGCCGCCAGTTCGGGAAAGTCTGCGACGCGGCTTGGCGTAAAGCAGAGCGCTGCGATCGCGTTCGGCGTCGATGGCGCATGCGCAAAGCCCGGCCAGCTTGCGGCAAGCCGCCTGGGCGCGATAGCGGCGAACACGGCGCGGCCGGTCGCATCGGCGCTCACGACGAAGCGGCGCTTCTGCAGCATTGTTTGGTGCGCGATGCCTGGCGGCGCAGGCCCCATCACCGCGCGCCAGGAATCATTACTCCAGTGCAACGAGCCGCCGACAAAAAGCGCAGCGCCTAAGCCGATCGTCGGGGCGACAGGGCGGCACGCGGGCAGGTGGGTCCGCGCCGCGGCGGCGGCTTGTGTGAGGAATTCATCTCCGACGCGAATGTCCATGGCGTTGGCTTAAAGGCGCGCCGCCCCCGCCCACAAGCACGCTTGTATCGAAAAGGGGGATGTCTTCGCCGCATCCGCTCCGCCACCTCTGAAATGATGGCAGCAGGGGATTCCATGACCTTTCACTTCAACAGATTTGTGCTGGCGGCGCTGGCCGCGTCGATGCTGGCGTTCGGCGCCGCTGGAGCGGCCGCGCAGACCACGGCGCCCGCGCTTGCGAACACATCTTGTCTGGTCGCCTTTGGCGTCGGCAACGGCGCCGCCTCGACCGCGCGCCCGGGCTTGTTCTCGTCTTCGGGTTCAGCGCGCGTGTCGACCATCTACCGGCTTCAAGGGATCGACGACGCGCGCATGCAGCGCATCACCGATGAATTGTGCGCCGCTTTCGACACAAGCTTGCGCGAGACCGGCGCAAGTGTCGCCACCGATGCGTTTCGCGCCCACGCCAATTATCAAAGATACCTGGACGCGGGTGTCGCGAGCGGCGCGTCCTTCGGCGACCGCCCGGTGGAATATCGTGTGTTCGCGCCGTCCGGCGATCGCATCACCCATCCGGCCTTCTCGGTCGGCACAGGCGTCGACAATCTGCGGATCCGCGAGGCCGGGGTCGCCAACGCCATCGGCGCACGACCGGTGCGGGCGGTGTTTCAGATCGATTTCGCCGAGGTGGACGCACGCCGCGACCGCGGCGTGTTGACCGCCATGGTGGGGCAACGCACAGCCGAGGTCGAAGCGCGGGTCGGCATGCGCGTCAATCTCGCGGTGACCACCTATGACGCTACGCGGTTTCGCTGCTGGAACCGGTTCGGCATGGCCGAATGTAATCCCGCCGACGTGCGTCGCACGGAGCGCACCTGGGCGCCGGAGGCTCCGCTGCAATCTTCCGCCGCTATTGTCGCGGTGGAAGACACCACGACCGGAGGCCAGCGCGCCGCGCAAGCGGCGATCAATGTGCTGGGCGCGTTGGGCGGCGGGGGACGTCTTGCCTATAGCCAACACGTGGTCGAGGTCGATGGCGCAGCCTACGAGGCGTTCGCGCTTGAAGCAGGCCGCGAATTGCTGGCGCCTTCGCTGCAATGGCTGAATACGCCTGCGGTTGAGGCGCGGCGCTGAGACAAGACGCGCGCGCATGCAGCGCGCGCGTCGCCTGGCGTCTGGGCGTTTTGGCGCGACTGGCGGCGGTCACAGGACCAGAGGCCTTGCAGTCGGCTCTTACGCCTTCAACAGGTTGGCCGCGCGCGTATAGGTGTAGGCTTCATAGAGCGTCCAGACGCCCCCGGCGAGAAACACGATCCCGACCAGAATGACGAGGGTCATGAGGCCCAGCGCGACGAGCGTTGCGCCCATCAGATAGCCGACCAAAGTGGGCATGGAATAGATGGCCCGCGTCTTGTCGTTGCGCAGCGCGAGCGCGCGAAATACGCCGTTCTTCTCATGTCCCGCAAGCGTCACCTGATCGCCGTCGCGGATGTCGGGCACGTCGGCGAGCTTGATCTGCGCGGAACGGTCGCCGACGCGAAAGGCGATGATCTGTCCGGTTTTCACCGACCCGCCATTGCGTCCGACCGCGCCGCGCGTCTCGGTGGAATGGCGGATGCCGCTGACAATGCCGCTGAGAGTGGTAAGGCGCATCTTTTTCCTTCAGGCGATGTCCAGTTTGGGGGCCGCGCGCACGCAATCGCTCAACGTTCCTGAGGCCCCGGCATGCGAACGGGCGCGCATGATAGGACTGGCGCGCGCTGGCCTGCGTCCCCTAAACAGGGGACATGAAGCTCTGGGCGGGAGGGGCGCTGTGTCAGACGAGATCGGTGACGCGTCGCGTGTGTCGGGCTTGATCGGGCTTTTCTACGAAGCGGCCATGGACGGCGGCTTATGGCGCTCCGCCGCCGAGCGGATCGCTGAAACGCTGGGCTCAAGCAGCGCCGTGCTTAAGCTGCACAAACCAGGCGATGAGGTTCAGCTTCTGCAATCCACCAGCAATCTCGTGGTGTCCGCGCGCGAACAGGAATGGGCCGATGAATGGCACCGCAACGATCTGTGGGTGGCGCGTTCGATCGGGGCTGGCCTGGCCCGCATCGTCACGGACGAGGATTTGGTGACGCGCGCCGAGCAGGAGAGAAGCGGCTTCTATCAGGAATGGCTGCCGCGGCTTGGCATTCATCACATGATTGGCGCGGTGTTTTCCGCCGCGGATGGCGCAACGGGCGTGCTGGGCGTGCATCGCCCGCGCGGGGCGGGCGCTTATGGCGCGCTGGAGCGGCGGCAGGCTGCTCTTGTATTGCCGCATCTGCAGCGTGCGCTGCGGCTGGGGCAAAGGCTTGCGGTGCTGTCGCGCACCGAAGCGGCGACGCTTGCGGCGCTCGATCTTCTCGCTGCGGGCGTCGTGTTGCTCGACGAGACCGGCCGGCTTGTGCATGCCAACCAGGCCGGGGAAGCGCTGTTGCGCGACAATAGCGAACTCGCCCTCGTGCATGGACGGCTCGCGCTGCGCAGGCCCGCGCTGCACGACAGGTTCCTGGCGCTTCTGCGCGCCGCCGCCAGCGTTGCGCGCGGGGGAGTGACGCGCGCGCGTGCGGCGATGTCGGTGCCGCGGGCCAGGCGCATGCCGCTTTCGCTCGAGATCGCGCCGCTGCGCGCGCCTGCGCTTGAGCACGCCGCCAGGGGCGCAACCGTGCTTGTGTTTCTCAGCGATCCCGAGGCGCCGATCGGCGTGACGCGGCTGCGCGAGCTGTTTGGCCTGACCCGCACGGAAGCGGCGGTGGCTGAAGCCCTGGCCCGGGGCGCATCGCCCGAGACGATCGCAGCGGAGATGGGCGTGGGCTTAGCCACCGTGCGCACCCACTTAAAGCGGATCCTCGCCAAGACCGGCGCACACCGCCAGGCCGAGGCCGCGGCCTTGCTGGCGCGCAGCGTGTCGACGCGCGGTGATCATTGATCGCCGGCGCATGGGCGCAAACCACCTGATGGAGGCTCTCGCTTGAGATGATCTCAGGCGGCGGCGCTTGGGTGTTCTGAGAGCGCGCGCGCGATGGCGGCTTCGAGCGTGTCCATGGAGGCTGGCCGTTCGATAAAGGCATCGGCGCCGAAAGCGCGTGCGACAGGCCGCGAGGTCAGCAGAAATCCGCTCGAGACGACCACGAGCACGGCCTTGGGCTGGGCCCGTCGCAGCCGGTCGACGATCTCGCCGTGCGCCAGCGGCGCCATCACCATGTCGGCGACGATGGCGTCGAACGCGCCCGACAGAGCCTCTGCGATCGCGGGCCATTCGCCCAGCGCAACGACATCATGGCCGCGTGCGCGCAAGGCCAACATCGTCGCGTCACGGGTGTGCAAGTCGGCGTCGGCGACAAGAATGCGCAGTCTCTGGGCGATCTGAGACATCCCTTGGCTGCAGGGGCGTGTTCAAAGCCTTAGACTGAGCTTGAAGGAGGAGGCGCTTCGCCGGAAGCTGGTCGAACGGCCTAGGCTGAACAGCATGCGGTAGCACGGAGCACTGGGCGCTGGATCAGCAGGCCAATTTCGCTTCGGGCCGGAGCGCATCGCGAGGCGGCAGCGCGCACAGCGACACCGACCCCGGCGTGGCGATTCCGCAGTCTGGCGCAATCGCAGGGCGGCGAAGGCGGCGCGGTCCGGTGGATGCGGTGAGGGTTTGGCTCGCACGGCTGGTGCGCTTCTTTTATCGCAAGCGGCGGCGCGGGTCGCCTTGCTCAGAACGCGCCGCTCAACCTCATCGTCAGCCACGGAGAGGTTTGGTAGAAACGCTGCGTAATTTGCCGCCCCACGCGGGATCCGTTGCGATCGCCGTCAAAGAAAATTCGGTCGCGATCATAGACGCGGTCAGCTGCGTTTATTGCGGTGATGCGCAGTTTCATGTCGTTTGGGAGCGCCGAGGTCTCCCACCAGAGTTCAAGCCATGAACCTTCTTCGGTCGTGTCGATTTCGCTCAGATAATAGCCCTGAATTTCGCCTTCCCTGGTGAAGTCAAAGCCCCATGACCAGCGCATGTCGGGAAAGTCTTGGCGGAAGCCAATTTCGACAGAGGATTCCGGTTGCCCGGAGATGATGCGCGCAGCGCCCGTGACGGGATCCGCCACTTCGCTGTCCCAGAATTCAGCGTCGAGCATAAGCCTGGCGTTGGCGATAAGCGGGACAGGCGATGCGAGACTGAGATTGAGGCTCCAAGCCTCGGCTTGGCTGAGATTGCCGGGCGCATCGAAAATGATCTCGATCGTTTCATCGCCTGGGACGCCGGGGTTTTCATCGGGATTGGGCACGGTGGCCGTCAGCGGCACGAGATCGTTGACGTCGGTGATGTCGTGATGGGTGAGCGTTACGCCAAGCGCTGCACCGCCCGGGAAGCGCAGATCAGCGCCAAACTCGAAGCGCCAATCGCTTTGCGGCCGCAAATCCGGATTGCCGCCGTCGATACGCTCGTCCGCCAGTGACACGGCCGATGCAAAATCGTTGAAATCGAGCTGTCCGACATCGCGATAGAGGCGCACGCGCGCATGGCTCTCGCCGCCAAAGTTGTGGGTGAGTTGGAGGGATGGTTTCCAGAACGCAAGTTCTGTAGCGTTGTTTGCGTCGCCCGTGAAGGTAAGGGTTGAGGTCTCCCAGGCCACACGCGTTTCGAGCGACCAGGCTTCGCTCAAGGTCCAGCTGTGTACGCCAAAAAATTCGGCCCGCTCTTCCTCAACCACGATATTGGAGTTGGGGATCGGCTGCAGCACGGGCCCGCCGCCATCATCGACCGTGAGACTGAGCGCTGAATCTAAAGTATTGAGAGCGCCTTCGCCGCCAAACTCAATGCGGTGATCGGCGTTGAGCACGCGCGATAGCGTACCGCGGACAATTGTCTCGACATTCTCGTACTCAATGTCTTGGATGGTGAACTCTTCCACCGCGCCGCTTGCATCGGTGCTTATGGCTTCCTCATGATATTGGCGTGGGTCTTGCGAGCGTAGTCCGACCAGGGCGAGTGACCATGGGCCAATGTCACGGTCATAGTTGAGGCCGATTTCCGGCAGCGTGCCTTCTTCATTCCAGTACGTATCCAACGCGCCAACGGGTGGGTCGGCTGCGTCGAAGAATTGGTACTGAAACTCGCGCGTTGATCGCCGACCCCCGTTCGCCGGTCGCCCGAGTTTCGCCAATCACCGTCGGCGCACAATCGTGGATCGCGAATGCGGGCTCGCGATGAATGGGCGTCCGTTGTGATCCGTCCACCGCGTGCGCGGAAGCAGCTGCCATGGCCATCAGAGTACGGCAAACGCGAGCCAAATCATCGCCCTGACATGAGCCATGACCGTTTTGCGATTTATCAGTTTGAGTGGCGGGCCATGCGCTCCGAGCACCGGCGTGTGCGCGGCCAGAGCTCCGCGGGACGCTCAGAGGCGTCGTGATCGCTTGTGCGCCGGGACGTCGCCGGCGGCCGCCTTCGCAGCCATCAGCTCCTTAATAATGGGATTTGGAAAGCGTCGGGAGGGGGTAATGGCGTAGAAGCGCTCCTTGAGGCCGGGCAATGGGCCGCATTCCTTCAGCACGTTCGACGCCAATTCATCGCGCACCACGATGGGCGGCACAATGGCATAACCAAGACCTTGGCGCGCGAGCAGTCGTAAGAGCGCCATGTCGTCGACTTCAGCCACTATGCGTGGGGCAACGCTCATGCGCTCAGCATAAGCGTCGAACTCGCCGCGTATATGGTTTTCCAAAGTCGGCACGATGAGCGGGACGTTCGCCAGGAGCGCTTCTGGCGTCCTTGTCCGCTTGGCGGTTGCAGGACCGATGAGGCTGATCGCCTGATCGGCGATCAGGTGCGAGGTCCAGCTTGTCGTCTCATCGCGCGGCGGCTGCATATTGGAGAGCAGGACATCGATATGATGCGAATCGAGCATCTGCATCAATTCGCGCATCGAGCCAGAACGAAGCACGATGCGGACATCGTCACGCCCCAGGATCGGCTTGAGGAAGGCGATCTGGAAATTGCGCGAGAGCGTCGCTAACGCGCCTATGCGCACCACGGTGCGCTTGGCGCGGTCGAGACCCTTCAACGTGCTTTCCAATTCATCGGCGGCGTCAAAGATGGCCTCGGCGCGTTCGAGCGCCATGCGCCCGGCTTCGGTCAGGACGAGTTGGCGTCCACGCCGCTCGAAGAGATCGTGACCAAGTTGCGCTTCGAGCGCCTGCAATTGCACCGACACCGCCGAGGGCGAAACATTGAGCCGCTCGGCGGCTTTCACGAGGCCGCCGGCTTGGGCGATGGCGTGAAAATAGCGCAAATGGTGGAGGTTAAGGCTCATGCCTAGTCTTCTATATTATCGAACAAACGGTTTCAATAATTGAACTAGATGCAATGAACGGCGCGTCCTAGCTTCCGCGAAGATTTCGATCGCGGAGATGAGCTTCATGGACTGGACGCCTTGGCTGGCGGCGCTTGCGCCGCTGGCGCTGATGCTGGCTGGCTTGTGGCCGAACCCGCACCGCGCCCCGCTTGTGTTTGCCGATTGGGCGTTTGGCGCAACGCTCCTTGCGCTCGCGGTCAGTCTAGGCGTTGCTTTGGCGGTCGCGCTCTATGGCGTCCAGGCGACCGCGACACTGGGCGCGGCAGGCGTGGGCGTCAGCCTCTATCTCGACGCCGTCAGCGCGATCATGCTGGTGCTGGTGAGTTTTGTCGGCGCCGTCGTCATCCGCTACAGCCGCAATTACCTCGACGGTGATCCTAACCACGGACGTTTCCTTCGCCAGCTCTGCCTCACCATCGCTGCGGTGCAGGCTCTGATCGTCGCGGGCAATCTCGCGGCCCTGATTGTCGCGTCGGTGCTGATGAGCCTATCGCTCAACCAGCTGCTGCTCTTCTATGGCGAGCGCCGCGGCGCGGTCTTGGCCGCGCGCAAGAAGTTCGTCGCCAGCCGGCTGGCGGACCTAGCGCTCATCGGCGCGGGCGCGTGCCTCTACATGGCCTTCGGCAGTCTCGACTATACGACGCTATTTGCAGGCGCCGAGCGCAGCGGGGGGGCAGGCCCGCTCGTCATCGGCGCCACCGTGCTGATCGCGATCACGGCACTCATCAAGTCCGCGCAGCTGCCGCTGCATGGCTGGATCCTGGAAGTGATGGAGACGCCGACCCCGGTATCGGCGCTGCTGCACGCGGGCATCATCAATGCCGGCGGCTTTCTCGTCATTCGGTTTGCCGATCTCATGGCGCTCTCCGCGCCGGCCTTGCATGTGCTCTCCGTCATTGGTCTGCTCACTGCGCTCTTCGGGTCGTTGGTGATGCTGACGCAGACCTCGGTCAAATTGAGCTTGGCTTATTCGACGGTCGCGCAGATGGGCTACATGCTGCTGCAATGCGGCTTAGGCGCGTTTGGCGCAGCGCTTCTCCATATCGTTGCGCATTCTCTTTACAAAGCGCACGCCTTCCTCTCGTCCGGCAGCGTCATTGATCTCTTGAGGGCCTCCTGGTCGCCAAGTCCGGGCGGGGCGCCGCATCCGGCGCGGTTTTCGATCGCGCTCGTACTTGTTCTGGGCGGAGCGTTTGCGGTTAGCACCGTGTTCGGCGCGACGTTCGCCGACAAGCCCGGCGTCTTTGCGCTTGGCGCCATTCTCATGATGAGCCTGACGCTGCTTATTGCGAACGGCGTAGACGAGCGTCCCAGCGCCTACGTGATGGGACGAACGCTTGCTGCAGCGCTCGGAATTGGGGCGCTCTATTTCGGTCTGCAGGTCGGCGTTGAACGCCTGCTGGCGGGCGCCGTGCCGTCGACAGCGCCGCTTTCCGGGCCCTTTGATCTCGCCATCCTCGTGATGGTGATCGCAGCTTTCGCGGCCGTCACTTTGCTGCAAAGCCAGCTCGGACGGGTAGCGTGCACCTCGTGGGGTCAAGCCCTCTACGTGCATCTCAGCCACGGGTTCTACCTCAACACCATTGCCAATCGTCTGGCGCTCAGGCTCTGGCCGGCGCGGGCGGCGATCTGAAGGAGACGACGCCTATGCTTTCTGAACTTTCGCGCGACGATGGTGTGAGGCGCGAGCCAAAAGGCGAAGAGCCAGCGCTGTTGGACATCGCGGGCGCTGCCCGCGCTGCCTGCAATCGAATAGCGCCGCTCTGGCCGCTGAAGCACTTCGTTGCCGTCAACCCATTCTTTGGCTTGGCCGATAAGAGCTTCACTGAGGCGAGCGTATGGTTGGAGCGGGTCGCGCGTACGGATATGTTGATGCCGCGCGCCTTCTATCTGCAGAAGATTGCGTCGGGCGCGATTATCGACGCGGACCTTTCAGCGGCGCTTGCCACGGGGCCCCGAGTTGCGGGTCTGTCGACGCTGGCCGATCTCAAATCGGCGCTCGCGCAGCCGCCCCGTAGCCATGACCGGCCCGTGGTTGCGACGGTCGCGGAGATTTTGGACTCGCTGGCCGACGGCGATCGCGAAGCCTCGCGCACCGCCTTCATGATCGAAGAGATTTCCAAATGGTGCGCAACCTATTTCGATGAAGGGCAGGCGGCGTGGCGGTCGCCTTGGCGCGCGCTTACTCCATACGCGGCGTGGCGCGCGGCCGTGCGACATGATCGCAACGCCGCGGCGATGGGGCTGAAGCGCTTTCAGGCGACGATCGCAGCGCTCCCCGATGATGCGCTGGATGCGATCGCCTACATCGTCGCCGAACTCGGCATCCCTGAGCGGGCGCATGAAGATTATCTCTTCCGCGCGCTTTTCGACATCGGCGGCTGGGCCGCCTACGCGCGTTACCGGGTCTGGGATTCTGGTCTTCAGGGCCGTGAGGACGACACCCTGCTTGAGCTCCTGGCGATCCGCTTGGCCTGGGGTTTTGCTCTTTTTGAAGAGCGGACCGACAGTGCTTTTCGCGGCGCGTGGCGCAACGCGATGATCGCCGCTGCTCTCCAGCCGACGGACACAAAGCTCACCGCCGGCGACGATCTGGCGCTCAGGGCGCTTTTGCAGGAAGCCTATGATCACGCGGCGCAGCGGGATCTTGTGGCCAAGCTCGGTGATGCGCCCACAACGACCGCCAGCGGTAAACGTCCAGCCATACAGGCTGCGTTCTGCATCGATGTGCGTTCGGAAGTCTTCCGCCGCGCCTTCGAAGCCCAATCGCCCGATGTCGAGACGATTGGCTTTGCGGGCTTTTTTGGTTTCCCGATCGAATATGTTCCGATCGGGCGCCTGCGGGGCGGGGCGCAATGCCCCGTCTTGCTCAAACCCAGCGTCATTGTATGCGAGGCGGTGGGCGGCGCGAGCGCCGAGGAAGAGGCTTCGATCCTCAGTGCGCGCCTGTTGCGGCGGCGCGCCGTCAAGGCCTGGAAAGCCTTCAAGCACGCGGCCGTCTCCTCTTTCGCCTATGTCGAGACCATCGGACTTTCCTTCGCGCTCCGCATTGTGGGTGACGCACTCGGGCTCACGCGGCCGGCGCCCGATCCCAATGTGGATGGAGTAGGCGCTGACGACGCAGCACGGCTTGGGCCGCGCATTGAACCGCGCGAGGTGGACGGGCGCGCCACCGGCTTTGCGCCCGATTTGCGCATCGCCATGGCGGAGGCCGTGCTGCGCGCCATGTCGATGACTGGGAATTTCGCGCGCCTTATTCTCTTGGCTGGGCACGGCTCAACCAGCGTCAACAACCCCCATGCGTCTGGTCTCGATTGCGGCGCCTGCGGGGGACACACAGGCGAGGCCAATGCCCGCGTCGCCGCTGCGATTTTGAACGACCCTCTCGTGCGCGAAGGTTTGAAGAGTCGCGGCATCGTCATTCCGCACGACACGCACTTTGTCGCCGCCTTGCACGACACCACCACCGACGAGATCAAATTGTTCGATCGCGAAGAGGCGCCAACCACGCATTGGCGCGAACTCGATCGTTTGACGACGCTGTTGACGAAGGCCGCGCGGCAGGCGCGCGGCGAGCGGGCGCGGCTTCTCGGGCTTGAGAAGGCGCCTGATATTGACGCCGCTATTGGCGCGCGGGCGCGCGACTGGTCGCAAGTGCGCCCGGAATGGGGGCTTGCTGGCAACAAGGCGTTCATAGCCGCGCCGCGGGCGCGCACCAAGCACCTTGCGCTCGATGGGCGCGCGTTCCTGCACAATTACGATTGGAAGGCGGACAAGGGTTTCGGCACGCTTGAACTCATCATGAGTGCGCCAATGGTGGTCGCGAGCTGGATCAATCTTCAATATTACGGCTCGACCGTGAACAATCGCGCGTTCGGCGCCGGCAACAAGACTTTGCACAATGTCGTTGGCGCGCTTGGTGTCCTCGAAGGCAATGGCGGCGACCTGCGCACTGGCTTGCCCTGGCAGTCTGTCCATGACGGCAAGCAACTCGTGCACGAGCCGCTGCGTCTGAGCGTCGTGATCGAAGCGCCGATCGACGCCATCAATGCCGTCATCGCCAAGCACGCGATCGTCCGCGATCTCGTCGACCACAAATGGCTCCACCTCTTCGCCATCGATCCCGATCACGGTCTGCAACTCTATTGGGGACAGGGGACCTGGTCCCAATCGCAATTGCCGATGCCGAAGGCCGCATGAGTCTTAGTGACCTGGCGGCGCTGAGCGTGCGGCGTGAGGGAGTAAGGCGCGTGCGCTCAATTGCGAGATCACGGAACTTCTACCGAGCGGGTGAGCAGCCTGAAGAGCGCGGCCTCAAAAGCGCTCGGGGCCAATGCTTGGATATGGGGTTTCGCCAGAAAGCATGGGGCAAACCATGCTTGGTCCCTTGGCGGTCACCATGGGAAGCGGCCCTGACCGCTGGCCCAATCGTGCAGAGTGAGACTTCGGCGCGCATCGCTTGAAGCTCATCCGGTGGATGGGGGAATTCCCCTAGTGGTCAGTCTGTCCCAGCTGCGGTCAGATGGCTTCATGCAAGGGGACACGCACAATGTAGGCGCCGGACGCGCTTTGGGCGCATTGGCGATTGGCGTCGCGGCGATGTCGGCGTCGACGCAATATTTGGCGCATGTGTTTGCCTACCAGGACGCGCTGGGCGCCAATGCGTGGGGTCTTTATCCGCCTTGGCGTGGTTTGGCGTGGTCGTTGCGTTGGGGCGATCTCTATCCCTGGCCGTTCTTCGTCGCCCAAATCATGCTCATCTGCGGCCTGATCGCAGCTTTGGCGCTGGTGTTTGGGCTGAAGCCCAGCGCCAAACCCTTCGGTCTCCGCGCATGGGCCGATTTCGCCGATGTCGAAGCCGCTGGGCTCTTTGCAAAGCGCGGGATCGTGCTTGGGCGCTTTCAGGGTGAGCTCCTCTGTTACGATGGCCCTGAACATCATTTGCTCATTGGCGCTTCACGCTCGGGCAAGGGGCGGGGCCACATCGTGCCGACTTTGCTGGCCTGGCCCCATTCAGCCATGGTGCTCGATGTGAAAAGCGAACTCGCGTTTGGCGACGGTCGCCACGGCTTTCCCGGAACCGCCGGATTTCGCGCCACGCTAGGCGAGGTTTTGGTGTTTGCGCCAACGCGCGTCGATTCGAGCGCTTTCAATCCGCTCTTTGAAGTGCGGCGCGGCGTCAACGAAGTGCGCGACGTACAAAATCTGATTGAGATCATCGTCGATCCAGCCGGCGACAGCCGATATCAGGATTTCTGGGACCGGTCCGCCAAGCAAGTCTTGGTCGGCGTCGTGCTTCACGTGCTCTATACAGAGCCGCTTGAACGCAAGACCTTGGCGGTGGTGCGCGAGCGCTTGAGCGATTTGGACCAAACCGCGGAGACCATGCGCGCGACGCTGCACCGGCTTTGCCCAGAGACCGGAAAACCTGAAACGCACCCAGAGATCTTGCATGCTGCGCTCTCCTATCTCTCAGGCGAGGAGCGCCTCCGCTCGGGCGTCAAAGCCACGGCGGAATCGTTTTTTGGCGTCCTCGCTGATCCGATCGTCGCGGCCAATACGGCGCGCTCTGATTTTCGGCTGGGCGATCTGGTTTGCGGTGCGCGGCCTTTGACGCTTTATCTTCAGCCACCGCCCTCGGATGCGGCGCGTCTTATGCCGCTCATGCGCTTGGTGCTCAATCAAGCGGCGCGCGCGTTGACCGAAGATCAGGCCATGGACGCACAAGGGCGCGCCAAACAACATCCGCTATTGCTGCTGCTCGATGAATTTCCCCAACTCGGCCGCATGCCTTTCTTCGAGACCGCGATGGGGGCGATGGCGGGCTATGGCGTGAAAGTCTATCTGGTCTGCCAAAGTCTCAACCACATTCAGCGCGCTTATGGCCGCGAGAATGTGATCTTGGACAATTGTCACATCGTGACGGCCTTCGCCGCCGCCGACATGGAAACGGCCAAGCGTATCGCCGACATGGCCGGCGATCTCTGGGAGATGCGCCCCCAATTGAGCGAGCAGCGTCCGCGCGCGCTGCTGGGGCCGCGAAAGGGCAGTGTCACGTATCGTGAAGAGCGGCGCCCGCTGCTTTCGCCCGGCGATGTGCGCGCCTTGCCGCGTGACCAACAATTGGTGTTCGTCGCCGGGGCAAAGCCAATGCGGGCTGAAAAGCTGCGCTTCGATGCAGAGCCCATTTTTGTGAAACGCCTGCGTCCTCTTCCAAAAGCCGCGCCGGCCCCCGCCGAGATTGCACACGATTGGATCGGCGTTGCCGCACTTGGCGTACGTGACATCGAGCCGCTGCGTAAGAAACCCCAACCCGCGCTGTCGCGCGGCGTTGAGCGCATGCCAGGCGTTGAATGGCCCCATCAGGGCCCGCCGCGATCGAGGGGGATCTAAGCTTATGGCCAAGAATGGGATTACGGTTTATTTGCCGAAAGACCTCGAAGGCAAGGTGACGCGCCTGGCCTTCCTTCAGCATAGATCGGCCTCGTCCATCATCGCCCAGGCGGTGCGCGCGCGCATTGGCGGCCAACACGATGATGGCAGCCTTGAAGGCTTGGTTGAGGCGTTTCGCGCGCGGATGGATGCGCGTCTCGACAAGGCCATTGGCGAGACCTTGATCCTCAAGGAGATCGCTTTGCTTTTTGTGCGGATTTGGCTCGAGCACAATCCCCCGATCGATGAGGAGCTTGAAGACGCCGCCGCCGCCAGCGCCGAGGCGCGTTATGAGCGCTTCGTGGCCCTCGTCGCGCACGCCGTGCACGGCGGGCGCACGGAGCTGGCTGCGGACCCCCAGAGCCCGCGCCTAGAGACGCGCCTGGACAGTACAACTTGAGTAACGATGGGCGCGCGATCAGCCGCGCGCGACGCCGTGACGTGCTTGCCCGCGCCTTGGGTGAAGACATCGCCCACGCCCTCGACGATCCAAGCGTGGTCGAGGTGCTCGTGAACGCCGACGGGCGGTTATGGGTCGAACGGGTTGGCGAAGGCATGAGGGCAGTGCAGCGGACGCTCTCCTCTGATGCGCGGGAAGCCATCATTCGCCTGCTCGCCCATGAAGCCAATGCGCTGGTGAGCGATCAAAGCCCCGCTCTGTCAACGAAACTGCCCTCAAGCGGCGCGCGCGTGCAGGCGCTGTTGCCCCCGCTTGTGGAAGCGCCCGTACTGGCCATTCGCAAGCGCCCCGACGCGATCTACCGGCTTACTGATTATCTGGCCCAAGGGATCGCTACCAGCGCGCAGGTCAAGACGCTGGCCGAGGCGGTGGCGCGGCGGCGCAATCTTGTGGTCGCCGGCGGCACGGGCTCTGGCAAGACCACCTTGCTCAACGCCTTGCTCGCCGAGCCTGCGTTCGCGCAAGCGCGCGTGATCCTTTTGGAGGATACAGCCGAGCTGCAATGCCAAAGTCCAAATCGCGTTCAATTGCTGACCAATCCGCCAAGCATCGACATGCGCGCCTTAGTGCAAATGACGATGCGGCTCCGACCCGATCGCATTGTCGTCGGCGAAGTGCGCGATGGGGCAGCGCTTGAAGTGCTGAAGGCGTGGAACACCGGCCATCCGGGCGGATTGTTGACCGTGCACGCCAATTCAGCCGCCGATGCGTTGGTGCGGCTGGAAGATTTGGCGGGCGAAGCCAGCGTCTCGTCAACGGCGCGTCTCGTCGCGCAAGCCATTGAGCTTGTGGTCTTCATGCAGCGCACCGCTTCTGGGCGTGCAATCGCTGAGATCATTGATCTGACGCGCTAAGCGCGCATGCGTTGGCGCGCGCATTGCCGCCGCGCTGTCGGACGCGTGCGCATATGCGCGCATAGGCACTGATCCGAGGTGTGAGGGGGTGTTTGCGCGTCGACGATGCGCGCGCCGCGCGTGAAGCGCGTCAGATGTGAATGCGATTAACGTCGCAGCTTATGCGTGAAACCTTATTCGCCATCGAAGCGGAGGGCTTCATGGCGCACAAAACCAAGCTTTCATCGGCGGCGCTCAGCTTGGCCATCATCATCATCGCAACGCCCGCTTATGCGGCAGGCTCCGGGATGCCGTGGGAAGGCCCGCTTGAGCAAGTGGTGGATTCCATAACCGGGCCCGTCGCGCGTGCGGCCGCGGTGATCGCGATCGTCATCGCAGGCGTCACCATCATCTTTTCCGAAGGCGGAGGCGGGGTGCGCAAGCTCGCCTTTGTCGGGCTGGGCATCGCCATCATGTTCGCGGCGGTCAGCTTCTTTCTGGACTTTTTCGGCTTCGCCGGCGGCGCGTTGATCTGAGTGGCGACGATGCAAGAGATCAGCACCGATGAGACCCTGCTCGAAGGTTTTCGCCTGCCGCTGCGCACAAGTCTGACGCGGCCCATTCTGCTTGGCGGCTCTCCGCGCGCGTTTGCGATCCTGAACGCCACCATGGGTGCGGCGATCGGCTTTGGCCTGCAACAACCCTTCATCGGCTTGCCGCTCTGGGCGGTCGTGCAGGCGTGCGGGGCCTGGGGTGCGGCGCGCGATCCCTGGTTCTTGGAAACCTGGCCCAGGCATTTGACCAAGCCCGGCTATTTCGCGGTCTAGGAGCGCTTCGATGTTTGAGCTTCGCCCGTTCCGCCAGAAGCGTTCGCCATTGAGCGCCTATCTGCCATGGGCGGCGCTGATCGCGCCGGGCGTCGTGCTCAACAAGGATGGCGCGTTTCAACGGACGCTGCGCTTTCGCGGCCCGGATTTGGATTCCGCCACGCCCGCGGAATTGCTGGGCGTCAGCATGCGGCTCAACAATGCGCTGCGTCGTCTGGGCTCGGGCTGGTGTCTGCACATCGAAGCGCAGCGGCGACCGGCGCCGCATTATCCTGATGCGGCTTGGCCTTGTGCGCTCTCCTGGCTCATCGACGAGGAGCGGCGCGCCATGTTTGCGGCGGCAGGCGCGCGCTTTGAAAGTCATTATTTCCTGACCTTGACCTGGCTCTGCCCCGAAGAGCGTCACGGACGTCTGGAATCGCTCCTCTTCGAGGGCGGGGCGAGCGCTGGTGAGGTGGATTACGAGGCGCATCTGCGCGCGTTTTTAGAAGAGAGCGAGGCTTTTCTTGCGCTTTTGCAGACGCTGATGCCGGAAGCGTGCTGGCTCGACGATGAGGAGACGCTCACCTATCTGCATGGGACCATCTCTGCGCGCCCGCATCGGGTCAGCGCGCCACAGACGCCCTTCTTCCTCGATCATTTGCTTGTGGACACCCCGCTCATCGGCGGTCTGTCGCCCCAGCTGGGAGCCAAGCATCTGCGCGTCATCTCCGTGCGTGCGTTCGTCAGCGAGACAGAGCCGGGCTTGCTTGATGCGCTCAACCGATTGGCCGTTTCCTATCGCTGGGTCAGCCGCTACTTGCCGTTGGACCGTGAGCAGGCGCGGCGCGAGATCGAGAAGATTCGCAAACGCTGGTTCTCCAAACGCAAGGGGCTGCTCACTTTGCTGCGCGAGGCGCTCTTCCGAGAAGAAGCGCAATTGTTGGACAATGACGCCAGCAATCAAACGCTCGATGCCGATCTGGCGCTGCAAGATTTGGGCGCGGATGCGCTCTGCGCAGGGTATGCGACGCTCACGATCACAATCTGCGAACCCAGCGCCAGTCGCGCCGATGAAGTGGTGCGCGACATCCAGCAGGTGACGGATGGGTTGGGGTTCGTCACCCAGGTCGAAAGCGTGAATGCGGTGGAAGCTTGGCTCGGATCGCTGCCAGGCCAAGCCTATGCGGATGTGCGCCGGCCGCTCATCATGTCGGCCAATCTGGCGCATCTCTTGCCTGCAAGCGCGGTGTGGGCGGGGCCCGAGCGCAATGCCCACCTCGACGCCGCCCCGCTCATGTTGACCGCGACCGATGGGGCCACACCCTTTCGGCTCGATCTTCACGCTGGCGATGTGGGCCATACAATGGTCATTGGACCCACCGGCGCGGGCAAATCGGTTTTGCTTGCAACACTCGCGGTGCAATGGCGCCGCTACGCCGACGCGCAAATCTATCTGTTCGATAAAGGCCGCTCCGCGCGCGCCACAATTCTGGGTCTGGGCGGCGATTTTCTCGACCTGGGCGATGATGATGCTTTTGCGCTTCAGCCTTTGGAGCGGATTGATGATGAAGCCGAGCGCGCCTGGGCGCTTGAATGGCTCATCGGTTTGGCGCGCGGGGCAGGGGTGCAAGTTGCATCCGCCCAGCGCGCCGAGCTCTGGCGCGTGCTGGAATTGCTGGCGGGGCGCACGATCCGCGAACGCACGATGAGTCTATGCGTGGGCCTCATTCAAGATGACGACCTGCGCGCGGCCTTGGAGCATTTCACCCATGCGGGCCCTTATGGGGCTCTGTTGGACGCCGATCAGGCAAGTTTGGGTTATAGCGCGGTGCAGGCCTTTGAGATGGACGCGCTCATGCGCCGGGGCGATGCGGCCAAAGGGGTGTTGGGCGTGCTCTTTCATGTGCTGGAACGCCGCTTCGACGGGCGTCCAACCTTGCTGGTGCTGGACGAAGCATGGCTGCTTTTGAAGGATGTTTATTTTGTCGCCCAGATTCAGGATTGGTTGAAGACGCTGCGCAAGCGCAATGTCGCGGTGGTCTTTGCGAGCCAAGAGCTCGCCGATATTGAGGCCAGTCCCATCGCCTCCACCATCATTGAGGCTTGTCCAACCCGGATCTTTCTGCCCAATGATCGCGCGCGCGAGCCGCGCAGCGGCGCCTTCTATCGCGCGCTCGGCCTCAACGACCGCCAAATCGCCATCATCGCAGGCGCGCGCCCCAAACGCGACTATTATCTGACCACACGTGCGGGCGCGCGCCTCTTCGATCTGGATTTGGGGCCGGCGGCGCTGGCCTTTGTGGGCGCGTCCAAGCCGGAAGATCACGCAGCGCTCGATGCGCTCTTGGACGCGCATGGCGCTGACGGGTTCGCCGCGCGCTGGCTTGTCAAAAGCGGGCTGCCCGAGGCCGCGGCCGCGCTCGAACGCTTTGCAGGCGCGAACAATCTTTCTGTGCGTGCACAAGCACAAGAGACGGAGGAGACGGCGTGATGGCGTATTGGCGTAGTGTCATGATGGCGATCGTTTTGGCGTCAGCGGGCGTGGCGCAATCCGCGCGCGCCCAAGAAATCGTCCACGATCCGAGTAATCTCGCGCAGAATGTGCTGCAAGCGGCGCGCGCGCTCGAACAGATCCGCAATCAGGTCCGTCAGATCGACCAAGGCGCCGCCATGCTGCGGCAAAATCCGCTGCAGCTCGCGCCCGAATTCGCAACGCAATTGGAGCAAGCGCGCGCGCTGTTTGCGGCAAGCCAAGGGCTTGCCTTTGAAATGGAACGCCTCGGCGACGATATCGAGGCGCTCTATCCGGAGACCTGGGAGGCCTACGATCTGGCCCAGGTGCTGGCGCAATCGCGCGCCTGGCAAGGCGAGTCGCGCCAAAGTTTGGAGCGGGCCATGCGCGCTCAGGTGCAATCGGCGCACGCGATCGCTGCAGCGCAGACCCAGATTGATCGCGCGCTTGCCGCTTCGCGCGCCGCCGAAGGACAAACCAGCGCGATGCAGGCTGGCAATCAATTGCTTGGCGTCACCGCCGCGCAAATCACGCAAATCCATGCTTTGCTGACCGCCCAAGGGCGCGCCTTGGAGACCGAGCGGCTTGAGCGGAGCGCGCGCGAGGCGCGTAGCCGCGAGATCAGCCGCCGCGCCTTTCCCACCGAGGCCCCTGTCGCACGCGCGCCGGCGCGTTCAGCGTTCTGAGGGCGGCTCGTGGACCCCTCCGCCTTCAACGCCTTTCTCGATCAGTTTCTGGCGCTCGCAGACGCTGGCTTTGGCCTTATCCGCGGCGATGTCGGTTACGTGCTGAACGCGCTCATTGCGATCTCCATTGTGCTTGCGGGCGTGCAATGGGTGCTCGCGGGCGAAGCCCCGCTTGCGCCCTTTATCCGCAAGCTGCTCTTCATCGGGCTCTTCGCTTTTCTGATCGGCAATTGGGAGAGCTTGGCCGGCGCGATCGCGCAATCTGGCGCCATGCTGGGCCTCAAGGCCGGCGGCGACTTCATGTCGATGGAGGAGCTGCATGATCCCGGGCGGGTCGCGGCCGTTGGGGTTGAGCTTTTCGGGCGAACAGCAGCGCTGCAAGAGGGCATGAACGTCCTCAGCGACGGCTTTGCGATGGCGACGATTTGGCTGGCGGCCGTGTGCGTCATGCTGGGTTTTTTCTACCTGGCGCTGCAATTGTTCGTCTCGCTGATCGCGTTCAAGCTGGGCGCCTTGACCGCCTTCATTGCGCTGCCTTGGGGCGTCTTCAATGGCACCGCTTGGGTGGCGGAGCGGCCGATCGGGTGGGTTGCAGGCTACGCCGCGCGGCTTTTTGTTCTGGCCTTCATCGCATCCGGCGCCATCGGCTTTGTGCAGACCTTGCCCGCGAGCTTCACGCTTGATGCCGGCGGCGTCCTGGTCGTGCTTCTGTTTGGATTGACCATCCTCTTGCTTGCCTGGTTCGCGCCGGCCCTCGCTGGCGAAGTGGTGCAAGGCCAGCCGCAATTGTCCGCCGCCGACGTCGCGGGCGCAGCGCAGGGCGCGGCCTTCAACGCGGCAGGCATGGGTTACGCGGCCGCGGGCGGTTATCGGCTTGTCACCAACACCATGGTGCAGGCGGCCCACTTTGCCGGGCGCGCGGGGCGCGTGGCGGGCCGTATCGTCACCGGCGGCGGCGCAAGCGGCGGCAAGGGCGGCGGCGGCGCGGGCTCCGCCAAGAGCGGGGCGGCCAGACAAGCTGTCAATTACGCGGCGATGAAGCCGCCGAAACCCAAAGGAGGCGGCAAATGAACTTTCCCTTCCATGCGCCCGTTCGCGCTTACACCGCAGAGACGCCCGAAACGCCTTATCAGCGCGCGCGCCAGGAATGGGATTCGCGTATGGGATCGGCGGTGTTGTCGGCGCGGGCTTGGCGTGTGACCGCGCTCTGTGCGCTTGGGCTTTTAGCGGCAAGCAGTCTGGGTCTTGTGGTGGTCGCGCTCCAGCAACGCAATTTTGTGCATGTGGTCGAAGTCGATCCCCAAGGCCAGGTATTGAATGTGCGCGCCGCTGATGCGCGCTGGACGCCGAATGAGGCGCAGATCGCTTTTCATCTGGGTCGGTTTGTACGCCTGGTGCGTTCGCTTCCCACCGATGGGGTGGTGTTGCGCGAGAATTGGCTTGAGGCGTATCGGTTCTTGACGCCGCAGGCGGCCGCGCAATTGAGCGAGATCGCGCGCCAAGACGATCCTTTTCTGTCCTTGGGGCGTGTGGGGCGCACCGTTCATGTGCGCTCGATCATCGCGCGTTCGAACAGGTCTTGGGAAGTGAGCTGGATCGAACGCGCGACCAATGCAAGCGGCGTCGCCGATCCTGAAGCCTATATCGGGGTTTTCACCGTGACCACGCGCCGGCCGCGCAATAGCGACGACGTCGCCAACAACCCCTTGGGTCTCATCATTGAAGATTTTTCTTGGAGCCGTGAGCGATGAGCATGCGGATATTTCATCTCGCGCTGATCTTTGCGTTGGCGGCGTCCTTCCCAACCTTTGCCCAAGCACAGCGGGCTGAGCCTGGCGCCAATTTGTTGAGCGAGGCCAACCGCGCCGCGCGGCAGGGGCCGTCAACCAACACATTCGATCGCGCCCGTCAGATCCATGCCTATGCGCCGGGCGCGATCTACGAGATCTATACAAACCCATCCTTCGTCTCGGCCATTTTGCTGGAGCCGGGCGAAGAGCTGGCCGAAGCGGCCGCGGGCGATACGGCGCGCTGGTTGGTGAGCCAGGCTGTGAGCCGCGCCCAAGGCGCGTTGCGCACGATTGTCTTGGTCAAACCTAACGCGGCGGGGCTTCGCACCAATATTGTGCTCATCACCGATCGACGCGTCTATTTGATCGAGGCCGTGTCGCAGAGCGGACGCACCTATTCAGCCGAGCTTGCCTGGACCTATCCCGCCGACGAGACCCTTGCGCCCCATGTCGCGGATGCGCATCTCAATTCCAATTATCGTATCCGAACCCGCGCCGGTCGCCGTCCGGTCTGGCTGCCCGCGCGGGTTTATGACGATGGGCGGCGCACCTGGATCGAATTTCCGGCGGCGGCGCGGTCAAGTGAGCTGCCGCCGCTCTTCTTGGTCGGAGCGAACGGTCCGGAATTGATCAATTATCGCACCCAAGATGGCGATGGCGCGCTTCGCTACGTGGTTGATCGTGTGTTTGACGCCGCCGAATTGCGCCTTGGCGCACGCCATCCCGTCGTGGTGCGCATCGAGCGCGGTCCAAGGCCTGCGCGGGCGCGGCGGAGCCAGCCATGAGCGCGCACGTAGGCGCTGAGGCGCCAGACATCGCCATTCGCGAACGCCCGCCCAGACCCAAACGCTTGTCGCGGAAAATGTTGCTCGCAGGCGTGCTCGCCGCTGGCGGGATCATGGCCTTTGCCCTTTGGGTTGGCCTTTCGGAACGGACGTCGCCGGTCATGGCCGCGGAAAGTCGCGCGGGCGCGGCGCGGGCGCCGCAAACCATTGAAGACGCTGCAGCCCAATATGGCGCCGATGAACTCGCGCCGCCGGAAATGTTCACCGATGCCGCAAGCAACGACGCTGGCGCTCTCACATTGGGTGAGGAGGCAACGTCCTTCGCACCAGCTCAGCCGCCCATCGCCGACGAGGCCGCGCCGGCCGCGCCCATCCTTTTTGCCCCGCCGGCGCGCCCTCCATCCCCTGGCGCGCACACCGCGCGCCTCTCTCCGCCAGCTTCGCGCTATGAGATCAAGGCCGGCGACACGATCAGCGCGGCCCTGGTCACGGCGTTGAATTCCGATGCGGAGGGCAGGGTCGTGGCCCAAGTGACCGCCCCCGTCTATGACAGCTTAAGCGGCGATCATCTGCTTATTCCCCAGGGCGCGCGGCTCTTGGGCGCCTATTCCAGCGCTGTGCGCTATGGCGACGAGCGAATCGTTGTTGTGTGGGATCGCCTTATTCTGCCCAACGGGTGGAGCATTGAATTGGGCGCCATGCAGGCGACCGATGCGCAAGGCGCCGCCGGAATCAGCGACACTGTCGACCACCATCTCGATCGCCTAGGGATCGCGGTGGTTTTGTCTTCCTTGATGTCTGTTATGGCCAACGAGACCGAAGACGAGAGCAACGACGTGGGTTTACGCGCAAGCGTCGCCGACGCCGCAGCCCAACAAGCGGCGCAAACCGGCGCGCGTATTGTTGAGCGCGATCTTGCGGTGCGGCCCACCTTGCGCGTGCGTGCAGGCGCGAGCGTCCGCGTGCTGGTCACGCGCGATCTGGTGCTTGCGCCCTATGCGCCGTCGCGATGAAGAGCGTGGAGGGATGGCGCGTGAGAGACTTTTGGGCGTCAAAGCGGTGATCGATGCACTTGGCGTGAGCCGCACCACCTTTTGGCGTGCGCGCGCGAGCGGCATCGAAGGGCTTCCCGCACCGATCTTGATTGGCGGCCGGCTCCATTGGAAGGCAAGTGATCTGGAGCAGCTCGGCGACGCCATGCTGCAATATCAGGGACGTTGCGTTTTCGAGCAGAGACCCAAGCCTGCCCTTGACCCGGTTTTACATCCGCTCAAGCGCAGGCGTCGCCACCAGCGCGAGCGCTAGGACCGACAATCATGATCTCGCCGCTATTGGCGAGATGACGCGCCCGCGCCCGTTTCCCGCGTCCAATTGGAAAAGCGCACGGATCGCCCTGACAATGGCGAGCCGCGCATCGTTGATCTCCAAGCCAAGCCGGCGGCCAACAGCGATTGTTGTTTCCCAAATCGCCAGCGGCGATGTGAGGCGCGCGTTGGAGTTCTGCATGCGCGCCAGCAATTCGCGTGCGTCTTGCTCGCTGGTGAGGATGGCGGTGAGCGCCGACGCGTCGATGAACATTAGGGCTCGCCATAAAGGCCGTCGACAAAATCTCTGTCGACAGGCTGTCCAGCGTCAGGCTTCGCGCGCGCATTCAACGCCCGCACGAACGCAACGCCCCGTTCGATCAGGCCGGGGGCCTGTTCTTGGCGCTCCAATTCATGTCGAAGCGCATCACAGACAAGTTCGGTCGCACCGGCCTTCGTAGCGTCGCGAGGCGCACGGCGAGGCGCACGGGCACGGCTAGATAAAGTGCGCCGCGCCCGGCGCCGAACCCCGCTGCAAGCGCTCGGATAATTGCAGGGTGTGAGCTTTGCCCGCACCTCGTGCGCTAGGTGCGCACAATGGATCGGTTCAGGTCGCGCGAGGCGCGAACGGCGGCTATCGCTCCTGGGCGTGCCAGCGCCAGGCGGAGGCAATGATGTTCTTGATGTCGGAATGCTGCGGCTTCCAGCCGAGAATGCGTTCGGCCTTTTCGGCGCTGGCGACGAGCGCGGGCGGATCGCCAGCGCGTCGCGGGCCGATCTTGCGCGGCAAGGGCTTGCCGGAGACGTATTCAACGGCGGCGGCGATCTCTTCCACAGTGGTGCCGTTGCCGGTGCCGAGATTGAAAACGTCGCTGGCGCCGCCGTTCAGGAGATATTCAAGTGCGCGGCAGTGCGCGTCGGCGAGATCGGCGACATGAATGTAGTCGCGCAGACCGGTGCCGTCGCGCGTATCGAAATCGTTGCCGAAAATCGTGAAAATGTAATCGTTCTTGAGCGCTCCGCGGATGGCGAGCGGGATGACGTGTGTCTCCGGCTCGTGGCGCTCGCCGATCGTGCCGTCGGGATCGGCGCCAGCGGCGTTGAAATAGCGCAGCGCCGCGTAGCGCAGGCCGTACGCGACCGAATAATCCGCCAGCATCTTTTCGACGATAAACTTCGACCAGCCATACGGATTGATCGGCGATTGCGGGTGCTGCTCATCAATCGGCGTCCGCACTGGTACGCCATAGGTGGCGCACGTGCTGGAGAAGACGATGTTTTGCACATTGTTGGCGCGCATCGCGTCGAGGATGTTCAGCGTGCCGACTGAATTGTTGCGATAATAGATGGCTGGATCATCGACGGATTCGCCGACATAGGCGAAAGCCGCGAAGTGAGCGACGGCGTCTGGCTTGACCCGCGCCATGGCCGCCTTGAGCGCGCCGAGGTCGAGAATGTCGCCCTCGATTAGATCGCCCCAGCGCACCATGTCGCGCCAGCCGCGCGACAGATTGTCAAAAACGACGACTTTCCAGCCGGCTTCAGCGAACGCCTTACAGCAATGGCTGCCGACATAGCCGGCGCCGCCGGTGACGAAAACTGTCTTGCTCATAGGCTTCCTTTAGGCGGTGGCGCGGACCCGGGCAATCAGCGGACGCCGTCCCCCCTCATTAGTGACCCTCAAAAGCGCAGAGCGCTTCAACCTTAAGCCCCAGCGCGCGTAATTTGTCCGCGCCGCCGAGGTCGGGCAGGTCGATGACGAAGCTTGCGCCGATCGGCTTTGCGCCCAGGCGCTCGATCAGCTTGACTGCCGCTGTGGCGGTGCCGCCGGTGGCGATCAGATCGTCCACGATCAACACTTGTTCGCTTGCGGCCAACGCGTCCGCGTGCATCTCCATGATATCGACGCCATATTCGAGCTCGTACTCTTGGCTCATTGTTTGCCACGGCAGCTTGCCCTTCTTGCGTACGGGCGCGAAGCCGCAGGAGAGCTGATGCGCCACCGCGCCGCCGAGGATAAAGCCGCGCGCTTCAATGGCGACGACTTTATCGATGCGGATGCCGGCATAAGGCTGCACCAATTGATCAACGACCGTGCGGAAGGCGCGCGCGTTGCCCAGGAGCGTGGTGATGTCGCGGAACATGATCCCAGGCTTGGGATAGTCCGGAATGGTGCGGATGGCGGTTTTGATATCCATCCGCGAACGCTAGCGCCTCAGCCGCCCGCCGTCACGAACTCGCGAATGGCGTTCGCGATTTTGGTTTGCGTTTGCCCGTCGAGATACGGGTGCATCGGCAGCGCCAGCACGCGGTGGGCGATATCTTCGCTCACCTTCAAGCCGCCGGCGCCGACAGGAAAGCTCTCATAGGCCGTCTGCTTGTGCAGTGGTTTGGGATAATATTGCGCTGTCGGAACGCCGGCTTCGCGCAGGTGCGCGGCCAGTTTATCGCGCGCTTCGTGCTCGACAACGTATTGGGCCCAGGTCGAGACGCCGCCTTCGATCACTTTCGGTGTCTTCACCAAGCCTTCGAGCATTTGCGCGTAGCGGTTTGCGACCTCGTTCCGCGCGCGAATTTCGTCGGCGAAGATGGCGAGCTTTTCGATCAGGATCGCGGCTTGGATCGTATCGAGCCGCGAATTCATGCCGATGCGGGCGCAATTGTATTTGTCGTCGCCGCTCGCGCCATGGAACGCGATCGACCGCATCAGCAAGGTTTCCGCATCGTCGTTCGAGAGCGTCGCGCCGCCGTCGCCGTAGCAGCCGAGCGGCTTGGCCGGGAAGAACGAGGTGGTGGCCGCATCGGCCCAATGCATGGGATGTTTGCCGCCCAGCGTGCAGCCATAGCCTTGGGCGCTGTCGGCGATCAATTTCAGACCCTCGCGCTTACAGATCGCGCTGATCGCCGGGTAGTCCGCCGGCTGGCCGAAAAGATCGACCGCGATCACGACTTTCGGCGTCAGCTTGCCGGCCTTCTTCACGCCAGCGATCGCGGCTTCGAGCGAGGCCGGGTCCATGTTGTAGGTGTCGGGCAGCACATCGACGAAGACCGGCGTCGCTTGCACCCATGGCGCGATCTCCGCCGTCGCGGCGAAGGTAAAGGACGGGCAGAACACCGCGTCACCTTCGCCCACGCCCCAGGCCCAAAGCGGCAATACCAACGCATCAGTGCCGTTGGCGTTGGCGATGCAATGCTTGGCGCCGCCGAACGCCGCGAGCTGACCTTCCAGCGTCTTCACTTCGGGGCCAAAGATGAATTGGCCGTGCGCCAGCACGCGCGCGATCGCTGAATCGATCTTGTCGGCAATGCGCGCGCGTTGCGCTTGCAGGTCGATGAAGGGGATCATGACTATTCCTCGAATTACGAATGGGACGGCAGGCCGGACGCGCGATCGACGTCCAGCGCCAATTTCAAAACCGCGAGCGCTTCCTCGCCATTGACGACGGGACGTGGCGCAACACCCAACACGGCATCGATGAAGATCGAAACGTTGGCGCCGAGTGGATCGGCGCCGATGCGCGTTTCGGCGAAGGCGGCGTTGAGCGGGAAGTTCGTCGTGTTCTCAAACGTGCGCGCCAGGAAGTCGATGCGGATTTCGCCGGAGGGATAAACCGCGCGCATGGTGCGCTTGCGATCGGTGGCGATGCGGCTGGAGGTGAACACTGCTTCCGCGTCGCCAAAGCCAAGAGTGGCGACGATCTGGTCCGCTGCTTTGCCGTGTTCTGCGCGCGCGGTGGCGGCGACGCGATCAGCGTTGCGGCCCATCAGCTTCAGCGCCAAGTCAAGATCATGCACCATAAGGTCCAGCGTGACGGAAACGTCGGCGCTGCGGCCGGTCCATGGGCCTTCGCGCACGCTTTCGATGCGCGTCGGGCGCTCGGGGGCGCTGAAAAGGCCCATCGCGTCGAACACCAGACGCTCTTGGTGGCCACAGGCGAGTACGCATTTGTTGGCGGCGGCGATGGCGACGAGTTCGGCGCCAAGTGCAGCATCGGTCGCCAGCGGCTTTTCCACCAACACATGCTTGCCAGCGAGCAACGCTGGACGCGCATTGGCGGCGTGGAACGAGGGCGGCGAAGCGATGGTGAGGACATCGATCTCCGCGAGCAGCGCATCGAGCGAGGCGAACGATTCCGCACCATGCGTATCCGCAAGCTGGCCCGCGCGCTCGTCGTCCGGATCGAATACGCCGACGAAATGTACGCGGGAATCTTCGGCATATTTGCGCGCGTGAATGCGCCCGAAGGCGCCCGCACCCAGAACACCTGCCCTGAGTCGAGTCATGGGCTTGCTCATTCCACCGTCACCGATTTCGCGAGATTGCGCGGCTGATCGACGTCGGTGCCTTTGTGCACGGCTGTGAAATAGGCCAGCAATTGGATAGGCACTGTATACACGAGCGGCGCAACGAAGCTATCGCAGGCTGGCGCAAGGATGATGTGCTTGGCGATGCCGCCAGAGGCCGCGGCGCCCGCTTCGTCGGTGATCAGAATGATCTTGCCGCCGCGTGCGGCGACTTCCTGCATGTTCGAGAGCGTCTTTTCGAACAGCGCGTCGTGCGGGGCGACGACGACGACCGGCGTTTCTTCGTCGATCAGCGCGATCGGCCCATGCTTCAGCTCGCCAGCCGCATAGCCTTCGGCGTGAATGTAGGAAATTTCTTTCAGCTTCAGCGCGCCTTCGAGCGCGACCGGATAGTGCACGCCGCGTCCGAGATAGAGCACGTCGCGCGCGTGGCTGAGCTCCAGTGCGATCT